>CAKTHW010000079.1 GCA_934565425.1 uncultured Oscillospiraceae bacterium | reverse complement strand
TAGTCGCCGAAGGAGAAGTTGCCCAGCATCTCGAAATAGGTGCCATGGCGGGCGGTCTTGCCGATGTTTTCAATGTCGCCGGTACGGATGCACTTCTGGCAGGTGCAGACCCGCTTGCGGGGCGGGGTCTGGTCGCCGGTGAACCAGGGCTTCATGGGGGCCATACCGGAGTTGATGAGCAGCAGGGATGCGTCGTTCTTGGGGATCAGCGAGAAGCTGGGCAGACGCAGGTGGCCCTTGGACTCGAAGAATTTCAGGAACATCTCTCTCAGTTCGTTTACGCCATACGGTTTCATTTCTTTCTTCCTCCAAACAAAAAATGGTATCCCAAACGGCCATTGCAAGACCGTTCTGTGCCTATGCGCAGCGGCTGGACGGACAAACAAAAAGCCCCCGCCCCTGGCATTCAGGGGCGAGGGCAAACTCGCGGTACCACCCTGATTTGTCCTCACCGCAACGACAGTGTGGACATCTCGGTCATCCGGTAACGGGGATGGGTCGTCCTGGTCCTCCCAGGCCGCTCGGAAATGGCTGCTGCGACCGGCCATCGCGGGGCTTGCACCCTCCCCCGCTCGCTTTGGACGCCTTTGTCACAGCTCGTTTCGTCTCAGCGATGTAACGGGTCTATTGTAGCACGTCCCTGTTACGGAGTCAACCCCACTTCTCGCCGAAGAATGGACAGGGGCGGGACGGCATGGGGCAGCTGCATCTGGAAGAGCATCTGGGGCTTTTTCGGCTCCTCCAAGGGGCTGCCTTCCTCGTCCGTCATCATGGGTGCGGCGAAGGCCATCGGCTTGCAGCCGGGGCCCACCAGCTCCACCTGGTCGCCTGCCTTGAACTTGTTGCGCAGGGACAGGGTGGCAAGGCCGTCCGGAGTGCAGTCCTGGACGATGGCGGCCACCTGCCAATCCCGGATATAGCGGGAGTCCTCGTAGAACTGGCCGGGGTAGCCGTAGTAGAAGCCGGTGGAATAGTGCCGGTGGCTCACCTTCTCCACCTCGTCCCGCCAGACCGGGTCCAGGGGGATGCCCTGGGCGGCAGCGTCGATGGCGTGGCGATAGGCACCGGTGACGATGGCGGCGTAATAGGCGCTCTTAGCGCGGCCCTCGATTTTGAGAGAGTTCAGACCCGCGTCCATCAGCTCTGCCACGTGGTCGATCATGCACATATCCCGGCTGTTCATGATATAGGTGCCCTTGTTGTCCTCAAAGACCGGGAAATACTCGCCCGGGCGCTTCTCCTCCATCAGGTAATACTGATACCGGCAGGGCTGGGCGCAGGCGCCTCGGCTGGAATCTCGGCCAGTCATGTAGTTGGACAGCAGACAGCGGCCGGAGTAGGACACGCACATGGCGCCGTGGACGAAGGCTTCGATCTCCAGCTCCGGTGGGGTCTTCTGGCGGATCTCCCGGATGTCTTCTAGAGGCACCTCTCGCGCCAAAATGACCCGGCTGGCGCCCAGGTCGTACCAGGCGTTGGCGGTCTCGTAGTTGCAGATGCTGGCCTGAGTGGAAATGTGCTTCTGCACGTGGGGGGCATACTTCTGCGCCAGCCGGAAGGCACCCAGGTCGGCCACGATGACGGCGGTGACGCCGGCGTCGTCCAGCACCTCCAGCCAGGCGGGCAGCTCCTTCACCTCGCTGCACCGGGGCATGGTGTTGATGGTCACGTGGGCGTCCACCCCGTGGGCTTTGCAGTAGCGGACGGCCTGGTACAGCTCGTCCTGGTCAAAGTTCCCGGCGAAGGCACGCATCCCGAAGGTGGTGCCTGCCAGGTACACCGCGTCCGCCCCGTAGGCCACGGCCATTTTCAGCCGTTCCATATCGCCGGCCGGAGCCAGCAGTTCGATCTTTCGTTTCTCCATAGTTTTAACTCTCGTCTCTCGTTTAATCCTGCTGCTCCGCCTTGAAGGCCAGGAAGGAGGCTTCCGTGTCAAAGAAGTGGGTGGTGCCGTCCTTCCCCAGCATAAAGTAATAGTAATTGGTCTTGTTAGGCTCCAACGCCGCCTCGATGGCGGTCAGGCCAGGGTTGCAGATGGGGCCGATGGGCAGGCCGGGGTTCTTGTAGGTGTTGTAGGGGCTGTCGATCTCCAAATCCTTGTCCGTCAGCTTCTCCTTGCGCTCCTTCAGCAGGTACTGAATGGTGGAGTCCACCTGCAAGTAGCCCTTGGGGGTGGCCCAGGTGTTCTTCAGACGGTTCTGGATGACCGAGGCGATGTTGCGCTGGTCGCTGCCGTCGGTCTCCTTCTCGATGATGGAGGCCATGATGATGATGTCGTTCTTGCTGTAGCCCAGCAGCTGCATCTCCGCTTCCATCTTACTGTCGAACCGGTCGTCGAAGTTTTTCAGCATGGTGTTGATGACGCTCTTGGCGTCGGCGCCCTTGTAGAACTCATAGGTGTCCGGGAACAGGTACCCTTCCAGGCGCTTTTCCTCCTTGGTCTTCACGTCCTTGAGGAAATCGAAGTCAAAGGTCTCCTTCTGGGCGGTCTTGAGCAGGTCGTCGTAGCTGCACACGCCCTTGTTCTCCATGAGCTTGAAGATCTCCTCCACCGTGTAGCCCTCCGGGATGGTGACGGTGACCGTCTCTCGGTAGGCCGAAGTGGAGCTGATGTTGTTGAGCAGGGCGCTGTAGTCCATGACCGTGCTCAGCTCGTAGGAACCGGCGGTGATCTTCTCCGCCTTGTGGGTGAAGCTGGCAAAGAGCTGGAACAGGTAGCCGTATTTCACCAGCCCCTTCTCCTTCAGCTCCGCCGTCACGTCTCCCAAGGACTCCCCTTCCGTGATGGTCACGGAGGCGGTGACCGGCTCCTTGTTCAGCGCCAGCACATCCCCTGCCCAGCGCCAGCCGATGGTGGCCAGGATGAAGGAGATGAGCAGGATGCCGCCTACGTAGATGACGCCCTCGGCGATGTTGGTGGGCAGGCTGCGGCGCTGCTTTTTCCGTGCTTTGCCGGTGGGCACATCGTCCGCCGGGGTGGGCTGCTGGGGGGTGGCTGCGGCGGGGGGCGTTGGGAGCGACACCTCTCTGGCCGGCTGCTCCTTCCAATCCTCCCAGTCGTTGGGGTCGATGTGGTTCAGGATCTCGTCGATCATGGCGTCCAGGTCGCTGTCCTCGTCCAGGTCGCCTCTGGGCTCCTCGTCGCCCAGGTTGTCCAGCCAGCTCAGATCCGCCTCGTTGGCGGGAGCGCTCTGCTCCGTCAGCTCGTCCAGGTCGATATGTTCCTCCTTGTGCAGCGCTTCGTTCTCTTCCCTGTTGTGCTTTTCGTCAGCCATGTCGTTTCTCCTCATGTGCTCCTATCGCTATGGTGAAAACGCCGCCTGGTACAGACGGCGCTCCGGGTTACTGGTAGTGGATCTCCTCTTTGACCTGCTCCATGACAGCCGCGCCCTTGAGCACCTCCACCAGCTTCAACGCAAAGTCGAAGGCGGCGCCAGGCCCCTGGCCGGTGATGAAGTTGCCGTCCACCACCACCTTGCTGCCCACCTGGACGTCAGCGGCGCCCATGGAGCCTTCCATACCGGGGTAGCAGACCGCCTTCCGGCCGTCCAGCAGACCCATGCCCGCCAGGATGACCGGAGCAGCGCAGATGGCAGCCACCTTGCAGCCCTTGTCCACCGCGCCGGCGATGACCCGCTTGGCCTGGGCGGAGCAGGTCAGCTCGATGGTGTTGTCCATGCCGCCGGCCAGAATGAGCATCTCCAGGTCGGACAAGAAGGCCTCCTCGCCCACCTCGGGCAGCACCCGATCCATCTTCACGTGGATGCCGTTGGCGGAGATCACTTCCCCGCTGTGCAGACCGGTCAGGCAGGCTTCTACCCCCGCCCGGTGGAGCAGATCCAGGGTGACCAGGGCTTCCGCCACTTCAAATCCGTTTGCCAATAAAATCGTTACCATATCTGTAAACTCCTTATGATTTTAAACAGGTTCTGCCTGCCTCAGACAGACCTTCACTGCGTTCCAAATATCCTCATGGATGGCCTCCACCGTCCGCAGCTGCCCGTCCTCCGTACAGGGGATGCGCTGCCAGCCCAGCACGTCCGCCGCGTGGGAGGCGGTCTCCCGGCAGGCGGCTAAGTAGGCGTTGTCCCGCTCGTGGATGTCCGCTTGGGTGTGGGTGGCAGCTTCCCGGTGGCGCAGGAGGGAGACGGATGCGCCGGTGGGCATATCCAGGTAGAGCACCAGGTCAGGCTTGGGCAGACCCAGCTTGCCGAACTCGAACTCGTAGAGCCACCGGAAGAAGGTGTCCCGCTCCTCCGGGGACAGCTTGGACGCCTGGTGGACGGCGTTGGAGGTGGTGTACCGGTCGCAGAGCACCAGTCCGCCCTGCTCGTACCACTCCCCCCAATCCTGCCGGTAGGAGGCGTAGCGGTCTACGGCGAAGAAGGAGGAGGCGGCGTAGGGGTTCACGTCCCCCGGTCTGGTGCCGAAGGCGCCGCCCAGGTAGAGTCGGATGAGGGCGGAGGATTCCTCCTGGTAGCGGGGGAAGACCACGTTGCGGAAGGGAATCTGTTCCTGCTCCAGCCTCTGGCGCAGCTGCTGGAACTGGGTGGATTTTCCGGAACCGTCGGTTCCCTCGATGACGATGAGCGTACCCTTCATGGCTGCCACATTCCTTTCCCGTCTCAGACGGTTATAATTTTGTACATTATACCATAGCTGTTCCGGGATGTCTAGAAACCGTGCCGTTTTATGGCGGTTTCCCCAGTTCATATTGCTTTTTCGGCCATGCTATGGTATAGTATGGTTGTTTTTTAACCTTCCATTTTGGGACATGAAAAGAGCAATCACGTTATGAATGTACTGAAACATAAAACCGAATCCCCCTCCGCCACCGGCAAGCCCCCTGCCATCACCGCCACCGACGTCCACCTGAGCTACCGCAGCATCGTTCCGGTCGCTCGTCGGAAGGAACAGGAGGACGGCAAGAAGAGCAAGCGGGTAGAGCACTTTGAAGCCCTCCACGGGGTCTCCTTCACCATCGACCAGGGGGAGATCGTGGGTCTGGTGGGCCGCAACGGCTCCGGCAAGTCCACCCTGCTGCGGGTGCTGGCGGGCATCTTTGAGCCAGATCGAGGCATCGTAGACCTTCACGGGCACACGGTCTCGCTGTTGGCGCTGGGCGTGGGCTTTCAGACCCAGCTGTCCGGGCGGGAGAACATCTATCTGTCCGGCCTGCTGCTGGGGTTCAGCAAGCAGGAGATCGACGCCCAAATTCAGGAGATCATCGACTTCTCCGAGCTGGGCAAGTTCATCGAAAAGCCCGTCCGCACCTACTCCAGCGGGATGCAGTCCAAGCTGGGCTTTGCCATCACGGCCATCCTGAAGACGGACATCATCTTGGTGGACGAGGTGCTCAGCGTAGGCGACGCGCACTTTAAGAAGAAGAGCTTTGCCAAGATGCAGGAGCTGATCTCGGAAAAGGCGCGCACGGTGGTCATCGTCTCCCACAACTCCTCCACCATCCGCAGCACCTGTGAGCGGGTCATCTGGCTTCATGATGGGGACATCAAGATGATGGGTGAAACAGGGTTAGTCATGGATTTGTATGACGACTTTATGACCCAATATTAAAACTTCGACTTTTTGCAAGCGGCAGACAGGATGTCCTGTCTGCCGTTTTTTGACGTTTTCACCCTTCTTTCATTGCAATGCGCACCGTTTCGTGATACCATGGGCACAGATTTCCCACAAACCACACATACTACAGTTAGATTCATGAGACCATAATCAGGAGGTGCATCTGAATCGTGCTTTCTGCCATCCAACAATTTTTCACCGACCTCTGGGACAGCCTGACCCAGACCATGTCCAACCCGGACATGGCCGCGCAGCTGGTGCAGCCCATCTCCGGTCTGTTACAGCTGCTGACGCCGCTGCTGGCGCTGTTCATCTTGATCCGCTGCGGGCGCAGTCTGCTGCGAGGCAAGATTGAAGAAGAGGTGTGGGGCTATCTGGTCACGGCGGATCAGACCGCCTACCCCTTGCCCCACTGGGAGAACCTCATCGGCCGTTCCAGTCGGTGCGACGTGGTGCTCAACTTCCCCACTGTCTCCCGCAGCCACGCCGCCCTTATCCGGGACAACGCCGGACAATGGCAGCTCCACCCCCTCAACGCCAAAAACGGCGTCCTGCTCAACGGCACCCCCATCACGGAACCGGAGCCGGTACAGGACGGGGACTTGTTCGACATGGGCGGGCTGGTGCTGGCCTTTTTGCCGGCCAACGAAGAGGAGCTCCACGCCCAAGCCCAGCGGCGCACCAAGCCGGGGCGGTTCATCTCCCCCGGCGTGACCCTGCTCCTGCTGACCCTGTTCCAGGCCACCCTCTGCTTCAAGCTGCTGCTGGCCTACCAAGGCAACCCAGACGCGCCGCCCATCCTGCCCTGCTTTGGGGTGCTGGCGGGGTCCATGTGGTTTTTGTACCTTCTCTACCGTGTCTTGAAACGGCGTGGCTTTGAAATTGAGACCATCGCCTTTTTCCTCACCACCCTCTGTCTCACCATCACCGCCAACGGCATTCCAAAATCGTTGGTGAAACAGACGGTGTGCATCGTGCTGGGGCTGGTGGTGTTCTTCTTCATGAGCCTGATGCTGCGGAACCTGGAGCTTGCCAAGTGGTTCCGCTGGCCTGCCGCCGCCTTTTCCATGGCGCTGCTGGCCTTCAACGTCCTCTTCGGCGTCCGGCTGTTCGGCGCGAAGAACTGGGTCTCCATCGGCCCCATCCAGTTCCAGCCGTCGGAGCTGGTCAAAATTGCCTTTATTCTGGTGGGCGCAGCCACCCTCGACCGGATGTTCGCCCGGCGGAACCTCATCTTCACCCTCATCTTCTCCGCCTTCTGCGTGGGCTGTCTGGGGCTCATGAGCGACTTCGGCACGGCGCTCATCTTCTTCGTGGCCTTTTTGGCCATCGCC
>CAKTHW010000078.1 GCA_934565425.1 uncultured Oscillospiraceae bacterium | reverse complement strand
CCGCCGTGTAGACCATGCCGGTGGGGTTGGATGGGTTGTTGAAGAAGATGCACTTGCTCTTGTCGGTGATGGCCGCTTCCAGGCGTTCCGGAGTGAGCTTGAAGTGGTCTTCCTCGCCGCAGGGGATGTAGACGGGCACGCCGCCGGCCATCTTGGTCATCTCGCTGTAGCTGACCCAGGCGGGGGTGGGGATGATGACCTCGTCCCCTTCGTTCACCAGGGACTGCATGACCAGGTAGATGCAGTGCTTGGCGCCGCTGCTGGCAATGATCTGGCTGGGCTGGTATTCTACGCCACAGTCCTCTTTCAGACGCTGGCAGATGGCCTGCTTCAGAGCCATGGTGCCGGTGGCGGGGGTGTACTTGGTCTCATTGTTGATGATGGCCTCAATGGCTGCCAGCTTGATGCGATCCGGCGTGGGGAAATCCGGTTCGCCGGCGGCGAAGCCCAGAACGTCGATGCCATCCGCCTTCATCTGCTTATATAGGGCGTCCATAGCCAGGGTGGAGGATTCGTTGACTTGTTCAGCAATGCGAGATAACGGCTTCATAGGTAAGCCTCCTTATTGAAATTCACAAGAATGAAAAGACATCTTTTTGACATATTATAATCGAGAACTTGCAGAACTGTCAACCGTCTTTTTCGATATATCGAAAAAATGCACGGCAAACGTATTTGCCGTGCATTTCCGTGTCAATTTTCTCGTTGTGCTCCTGCAAAATACCGTCACTTTGCCGAAGCTGACCCGCTTACAGGTGTTCCCGGATGAGCTGACCCATCTTCTTGGTGCCCACCTCTTCCCCGCTGCCGGGGATGTCATAGGTATGCCAACCTTCTGCCAGGACGGCGTCCACGGCGTTCTCGATGGCCTGTGCCTCGGTGGGCAGGTTCAGGGAGTACTTGAACATCATGGACACAGACAGGATGGTGGCGATGGGGTTGGCCTTGTCCAGACCGGCGTACTTGGGGGCACTGCCATGGCTGGGCTCGTACAGGCCGGGAGCGGTGGCGCCCAGGGAGGCGGAGGGGAGCATGCCCAGGGAGCCTGCCAGCATGGAGGCTTCATCGGAGAGGATGTCGCCGAACATATTCTCGGTAACCACTACATCGAATTGGCTGGGGTTCTTGACCAGCTGCATGGCGGTGTTGTCCACCAGCATATCCTCAAATTCCACGTCGGGATACTCTGCCGCCAGCCGGTGCATCACTTCCCGCCACAGGCGGGAGGTAGCCAGGACGTTGGCTTTGTCCACGCTGGTGACTTTCTTCCGGCGCAGCCGTGCCAGCTCAAAGGCACGTCTGCCGATGCGCTCGATCTCCATCTCGGAATAGGCCATCAGGTCGGTGGCTTCCTCGCCCCGATCCTCGGTCTGATAGCGTTCCCGCTTACCGAAGTACACGCCGCCGGTCAGCTCCCGACAGATGATCAGGTCAATGCCCTTTTCTGCCGTCTCCTTCCGCAGCGGGCAGGTATCCACCAGAGCGGGACGGAGCATGGCGGGACGGAGGTTGACGAACAGGCCCAGATCCTTGCGGATGGCCAGCAGAGCGGTCTCAGGGCGCTGTTCTGCGGGCTTGTCGCTGCCGTACTTGGGGGTGCCTACCGCACCCAGCAGCACGGCGTCACAGGCTTTACAGCGCTCTGCGGTGCCGTCAGGGTAGCTCTTGCCGCAGGCGTCGGTTGCCACGCCGCCCAGCAGGACTTCTTCATATTCAAATTCATGGCCGAACTTTTCGGAAATGCCTTCCATCACGTTCTGTGCCGCCGCGACGATCTCAGGGCCGATGCCGTCGCCGGGGATGACTGCGATCTTGAACTTCATACTCTGTCTTCCTTTCTCACTTTGCGATGCCGCGTGCCTTCAGAGAGGCCATCAGACCGCCGTTGTCGATGATGCCGTTGATGAACTCGGGGAAGGGTGCCGCCTGATAGGTCTTGCTGGTGGTCTGGTTGACGATCTTGCCGGTGGCAAAGTCCACGTCGATCTGGTCGCCGGACTTGATGTCTGCCGCCGCTTCCGGACACTCCATGATGGGGAAGCCGATGTTGATGGCGTTGCGGTAGAAGATGCGGGCAAAGGATGCGGCGATGACGCACTTGACCCCGCAGGCCTTGATGGCCAAGGGGGCGTGCTCACGGGAGGAGCCGCAGCCGAAGTTGGCGCCGCCGACGATGATGTCACCAGGTTCCACGGTGGTGGCAAAGTCCGCGTCGATATCCTCCATGCAGTGGGAGGCCAGGCTCTTTTCGTCCGGTGCGTTCAGGTAGCGGGCGGGGATGATGACGTCGGTATCCACGTTGTCGCCATATACATAAATTTTCGCCATGGTAATTCCTCCTTACAGCTTTGCCGGGTCTGCCACACAGCCTGCCACAGCGGAGGCTGCGGCCACAGTGGGGCTGGCCAGGATGACCTCAGAGGTCACATGACCCATACGGCCTACGAAATTGCGGTTGGTGGTGGACACGCAGCGCTCGCCCTCGCACATACAGCCCATGTGACCGCCCAGGCAGGGGCCACAGGTGGGGGTGGAGACAGCGGCACCGGCGGCCAGGAAGGTCTGGAAGATGCCCTCGTCGATCATCTGCTGGACGATCTCCTCGGTGGCGGGCAGGACGATGCAGCGGATGCCGTCGGCCACCTTGCGGCCCTTCAAAATTTCTGCTGCGGCGCGCATATCGCTGATACGGCCGTTGGTGCAGGAGCCGATGACCACCTGGTCGATGGGCATACCAGCCACCTCACTCACCGTCTTGGTGTTGCTGGGCAGGTGGGGCATGGCCACGGTGGACTGGAGGGTGTTCAGGTCGATGACGATCTCCCGTTCATACACCGCGTCCGGGTCGGCTTCGACGGCCTCGAACTTCCGGTCGGTACGGCCTTCCAGATAGGCCAGGGTCTTCTCATCCACCGGGAAGATGCCGTTCTTGGCACCGGCCTCGATGGCCATGTTGGCGATGGTGAACCGGTCATCCATAGTCAGCTCGCTGACCCCTTCCCCGGCAAATTCCAGGGACTGATAGAGCGCGCCGTCCACGCCGATCATGCCGATCAGGTGGAGGATGACGTCCTTGCCGCTGACGTAGGGCTGGAGCTTCCCCTTCAGTTCCACCTTGATGGCAGGCGGCACCTTGAACCAGGACAGGCCGGTGGCCATGCCGGCGGCCATGTCGGTGGAGCCGATGCCGGTGGAGAAAGCGCCCAGAGCGCCGTAGGTGCAGGTGTGGGAGTCTGCGCCGATGATGACTTCACCGGGCAGAGCCAGGCCCTGTTCGGGCAGCAGCGCGTGTTCCACGCCCACGCGGCCCACGTCGAAGAAGTGGGTGATGTTGTGCTTATGTGCAAAATCCCGTGCGGTCTTGCAAAGCTGAGCGGCTTTGATGTCCTTGCAGGGGGTGTAGTGATCCAATACGATGGCGATCTTATCCTGATCGAAAACCTGGGTCAGGCCAGCCTTCTCAAACTGGCTGATGGCCACCGGAGCGGTGATGTCGTTGCCGAGCACCAGATCCAGCTTCGCCTCGATGAGCTGGCCGACTTCCACGGTGGGCAATCCGGCGTGTTTCGCCAGAATCTTCTGGGTCATCGTCATTCCCATTTGAAATTCCTCCTCAATCCACAAATTGTGTAAGGTTATTATGGCAAACTTTTTGACAGTTGAATGTTAACTATGTTACAATCTAGTAGAGAATGGAGGGAAAAACATGGGGTATTTCAGCATCAAGGAACTGGGACTGCCGGAAAACAGCTGGTCGGCCTTTGGGACCCACCACCACACCGTCCCCTTCCCCCCCGGCAAGCTCATCTACCTGCAAGGCTCCCCCGCCGACCGGTTCTACTACCTGAAGTCCGGTCGCGTGAAGGTGTTCATCAACTCGGAGGACGGCAGCGAGAAGATCCTGACTGTCTATGAGGCGGGCAACGTCTTCGGCGAAGCGTCCTTCTTTGACGAACTCCCCCGGGTCTCCTCCGCCATCACCGTCACCCGCTGTGAGATCGTGGTCATCGACCGCCCCACCCTGGAGGAGGAGATGCAGCAGAACCCGCAGATCTTGCTGACCATCACCCGAGTGCTGGCCCGGACGGTGCGGATGCTGTCCGACCACGTGGACACCATGGCCTTTTTAAGGGCAGATCAGCGCATCGCACGCTACCTGCTCTCGGTGCCGGAGGACGAGGAACACGTCATCCACTGCACCCAAGAGGAGATCGCCGCCGCGGTCAGCGTCAGTCGGGTCACCGCCAGTCGGGTGTTGAATCGGTTCGTCCGTTGTGGCCTGCTGCAGACCGGCTACGGCAGCCTGCGCATCCTGGACGCCAGCGGATTGGAGCAGTGCGCCCGGCAGGGGTTCGAGGCGTAAGTTGGGGTTGTGTTTTGCGGGAAAAGCACTTATAATAACCTGTGATTTTAGTGAATCGGAGAAAAGATTATGGCTGACGATAAGAAGAAAAAAAAGAAGAAGGCGCCACCCGTGCTGACCCCGGAGCAGCGCCGGGAGCTGGCGGAAAAGCAGGTCATCGGCGCCGGCATGGCATTGGATTTCCGGGATCAGGCCCACTTCTACAACCGAGCGGCGGAGCTGCTGGAGGGCATCCCCGATGACCCGGATTGCGCGGCACAGGCGGCGGAATACCGTGCCAAGGCGGAGGAGATCTCCAAGGACGGCTGGGAGGCGGCCTATGAAGCTGCGGTGGCGGCCAAGGAGGCTGCGGTGACGGCGGAAGAGTTCTCTCTGGCGGAGAGTGCGTTCCAGAAGCTGCCCGGCTACCGGGACGCCGACGCCCTGGCAGCGGAGTGTGCCCACCACTACCGCCACCTGGCCCGGAAGGGACACCCGGCATTGGTGGTGTTCTGCCTGCTGTTGGCGCTGCTGTTGGCCGCTGGGGTGGCTTATCAGACCAACTGGGGCAAGTATCAATTCGCCCAGCTCTGCATGACCACTTCCCACTATGGCAAGGCCATGGACACCTTTGCCGACTTGAAGGGGTATGAGGACAGCGCGGACAAGGAGACAGACGCCCGGTATCAGCTGGCCATGCAGCATATGGAGAAGGGCAAATACCAGAAGGCCGCCTTCCATCTCCGCAAGCTGGGCAACTACCAGGACAGCCAGACCCAACTGGTGACCGCCGAGACCCGACTGCTGCAAAGCGCCCAGGTGGGGGACACCGTTCCCTTCGGCACCTGCGACTGGGTGGTGCTGGATGCACAGTCCGATGGAGCGCTGCTGACGCTGGAGAAGCCGTTAAAGGAGCCGCAGTGTTTCCAGGAGAAACAATCTGATGTTTCTTGGACGGACTCTTCCCTGTGCCGCTGGCTGAATGACAGCTGGATGACGGAGACCTTCTCCGCCGAGGAACAGGCCATGCTGCGGGACAGCGACGCCAAGAGCAAGGTGTTCCTGCTGAGCAACAAAGAGTGGGCGGCCTATGGCAGCCAGATCAAGCCAGTCAAATGCAACTGGTGGCTGCGCACGCCGGGCACCCAGAAGGACTGTGCCATGTTCGTTGACCCGTATGGCACCATCATGGAAGCCGGTTATCCGGTGAATGCCGTGATGAAGGTGCGTCCCACCGTTTGGGTCAGCTATCAATGAGAACAAAAAAGACCAGCGTATCGGTTGCGCTGGTCTTTTCTGAATTTGGGAGGTTTTATGGAATCCATTACGATCTACGCCTATTCTATCGCAAAATCGTCCCTTTCCCTGACAGAATGTCACGAAAAACTGTGGCCGGAGCGGCTGGAACAGCTGTCCCGGTTCCCGGAGCAGAGCCAACAGCACAGCTTGGCAGGCGATCTGCTGGCGCTGATGGCCTACCGCACCGCCTACCCTGCGGACGCCTTCCCGCCGGAGCGGTCTGTGACCCCTGAGGGCAAGCCCTTCTTCCCTGCCCGTCCCGAGTTCCACTACAGCATCTCCCACTCCGGTGAGTGGGTAGTCTGCGCCGTAGGTGCGGTGCCGCTGGGGGTGGATATCCAGGTAGAGCGGCCGGTGCGGCCGGCAGTGTTTCGAGCGTTGTCGGCAGCAGAACAGGTAGAGCTGGACGGGCTGGAGGAACGGGAACGCTTGTCCGCTTTTTTTGATGTGTGGTGCTTGAAGGAGGCTTACTCCAAGGCCATCGGGCTGGGGTTGCAGGCCAGGTTCCGGGATTTTTCGGTGAGCAAAAAAGCGAATATTTCTGTGCCCGGCTTTTCTGTGGCACTTCCCTCCTTTTGGGACTGTCGCTATCATCTTGGGGTTTGCGTTCAGGCGATGGCTATGCCGGAATTGCGGCTGCAACTGGTCGAAAAAACAGCGCTGTTTTAAGGCCAAATCATCCTTTTTTGAACGACATGGTCCCAGAGACGCCAGCGGCGACGCTGGCCACCACATAGCTCACCAGCACCGCGACCCAAATCCCGTTCAGGCCAAAGCCCAGATGGGAGTGGAGATAGGCCAGGGGCATCCGAACGACAATATAGTAGAAGATCATCAGGAACATGCTCCTTGCGGGCTTGCCCATGCCGTTGAGAGTGCCGAGGCAGCAGTTTGTGACCGTGTTCAGAATGTACCCGACGCTGACGATGAGGAAATAGGTCCCAACAATGGCCGCCACCCCATTGCTCTGGACGAACAGGCCGGAGAGCTGTTTGGCGAACCCGACCACCAAAACAGAGAGGATGACGAGCAAGCCGCAGCCGTACCGCAGCGCACACTTCAGGTAGTCCTTGGCCCGGTCATACCGTGCTCCGCCGACGCACTGGCCAATGATAGTCGTCAAGACCATGTTCAGGGCCATCGCCGGATAGAACAGGATGGTCTCCAGCTTTCCCGTCACCCCATAGGCTGCGATGGCGGTGACGCTGTAGGTGCTGACCAGGGCGGTGAGGAACGTTGTGCTGATGGCCGGGATGCTCTGCTGCACAACGGAAGGAATCGCTTTTTGCAGGAGGGGCAACACCTCGCTTTTGTCAAACGCGGAGAGCTTGAACGCAAACAGCGCTTTCTTTTTCAGGTAGAGCAGCATGAACAGCAGGCAGAGCACCTGGGAGAGCAGCGTGGCGATGGCGGCACCGTGGAAGCCGATGAAGTGGATGAAAATGGGGTCGAGGACTGCGTTCAAAATCGTTGACACCAGCATAGC
>CAKTHW010000077.1 GCA_934565425.1 uncultured Oscillospiraceae bacterium | reverse complement strand
GCTTTCAATTTCGCCCCAGCGAGAACGTCCAATCCCAGTTCGCCCTGTCCTATCTGCTCATCATCGCCGCCGTCCTTATCCTCCTCAACACCTATCCCCTGCTGGCCTGCCAGACGCTGGTGTTCCAGGCCAAGCAGAGCATCCTGACGGAAGCCCAGATGATCGCCTCCAACCTGGCGGAGCTGGGAGAGCTGGGAGAATCGGGGGTGGAGCAGGTGATGACGTTGGTGGGCGACAGCAACTTGACCCGCATTGTGGTCACCGACTCCGATGCACAGCTGCTCTATGACACCCAGGAGAGTGCCCGTCCCCACCGGTACGCCCTGTTCCAGGAGCTGACCCAGGCGCTGGACGGACAGGACGTCTATCACGCTTCTTTTCGGGACAACGCCTTCCGCAGTGAGGCCGCGGTGCCGGTGACCTATTGCGGGAACATCATCGGCGGGGTCTACCTTTATAAATATGACACGGAGCAGGCGGAGATTTTGCTGGGGCTGCAATCCAACCTGCGCAACATCACCCTGGTGGTCTGCGTCTTCGCCGTGCTGGTCAGCGTCATCCTGTCCCGGATGATGACCCGGCGGATGAACGACCTGCTGGCTGCCATCCGCGCCTTTCACTCAGGCAGCGACACCCAGCCCATTTCGGTGAAGGGCAAGGATCAGCTGGCCAAGATGGCAGACGAGTTCAACCAGCTCACCGAGCGCATCCAGGAGACGGACGCCATGCGGCGTCAGTTCGTGGCGGACGCCTCCCATGAATTGAAGACCCCCCTCACCTCCATCCGACTCCTGTCCGACTCCATCCTGCAGGACCCGGAGATGGAACCGGAGCTGATACGTGAATTTGTGGGGGACATCGGCCGGGAGGCGCAGCGGCTGAGCCGCATCACAGAGGGACTGCTCTCCCTGACCCGGCTGGATCGGGGCATTCAGGAGCAGTCCGGCGTTATCGACGTGTCCGGGCAGGTGCGCTATGCCATCCACCTGCTGCTGCCCCTGGCGGAGGCCAACGACATCGTGCTCCACTCTCAGCTGGAGTCCAACTGCCTGGCGCTCATCTCTGGGGACAACATGGCTCACATCGCCAACAATCTCATCGAGAACGCCATCAAGTACAACGTCCCCGGCGGCAGCGTGTGGATCCGGCTGGCCATCGACGGGGAGGACGTGGTGTTCACCGTGGAGGACACCGGCATCGGCATCCCGCCGGAGGAGCGGGAGAAGGTCTTTGAACGGTTCTACCGGGTGGATAAGGCTCGTTCCCGGGAGGCGGGCGGCACCGGGTTGGGGCTGTCCATCGTCCACGACACCGTTTTGCAGGCCGGCGGTTCCATCCGCCTGACGGAGGGGAGCGCCGGGGGCGCTTGCTTCCAGGTGACGCTGCCGCTGGCACAGGAGGACGTGACATGAAGAAATGGTTGTTCTGCATCCCCCTGGGGGTGCTGCTCCTGCTGGCCATCTATGGGGCCAGCCAGTTCAAATCCACTCCCACCGACCAACAGAACTATGACCTCTACTTCCTGTCCGACAGCTACGCCTCCGGCAGTGCGTTGGACACGGATTCCTACACGCTGGACGGCGAAAAGGAGGTCATCAAGCAGCTGGTACACGCCCTGCTGTCCAAGCCGGAGCGCGTTGACCTGACCACCCCCTTCCCCAAGGGCACCACCCTGCTGAGCCACAAGCTGAAGGACAAGGTGCTGACCCTGAATTTTTCCAAGGAGTACGGGGACTTGACCGGCGCCAAACGGACGCTGGCCAATGGGGCGGTGGTGCTGACCATGACCCAGCTGAAGCAGGTGGACAGTGTGGTCATCTTGGCCGCTGGCGAGTCAGTGCTGCCTGGGAAATCGGAGGAGCCGTTGACGGCGGAGGATTTTGACCTGTCCGGCATGAGCGCCGATCCCATCCCTCTGAAAACCACCCTCTACTTCCCCTCTGAGGACGGCACCAAAGTCCTCCACGAGACCCGCACCCTCCAAGCCTCCACCGCCCATCAGACCGGCTCCATCCAGGCCGTCCTGGACGCCCTGTGCGCCGGCCCGGAGCGAAAAGGTGCTGCCGCGTATCTGCCCGCCACCACAGACGGGGTCTCCATCCGGCTGGAGAAGAAGGTGTGCCTGCTCTCCCTGCCTGACCAGTGGATGCAGGCGCTGCTGGACGAGAAGGGCAAGGCCAACCTGGCAGCCTGGGCGCTGTCGGCGTCGCTGACGGAGCTGGACGGGGTGAATCAGGTGTCCTACTGGAATCATGGGACGGAGATCCCAGGGTTGTCGGCAGCAGAGATTGAGAAGGTGTATACCGCTCAGTAGCGCTTCGCAGTCTCCTCTGTGTAAGGGGACGGAGGGGTTGTGCGGCGAGCGTAGGGCATAGGAAAGTGCGCCTTCTGGCTTGCTGTACGTGGTCGTCAATCCCTCAGTCAGCCTTTGCGGCTGACAGCTCCCTTTGCACAAGAGAGTCATTAGGTGGTTCCTTTTGGACAGGCACTGCCCCCATCTAAAAGCATAGAAAACGAACCAGCTTCCAAAGAAGCTGGTTCGTTTGTTTTTTATTCACTGCCGGCGCTGCCGCTGCTGCTGGCCCCGCCGGTGCCGGTGTCTTGGCTGCCCGGGTGGAGGCGGAAGAAGTTGCCGTCCATGTAGTCGAAGCGGCTGAACAGGTCGCAGAAGGCGAAGGCTTGGTACTGCTTCACCTGGCTCTGCAAGGTTTCAGACAGGTCGGACAGGTCTTCGGTCATCTTGCCGTCCGGCGTGATATAGCCGTTGGTGTTGATGACCGGCACCTGCTCGTACAGGTCTGCCAGGTACTTCATGTAGTCGGTCATGGGCAAGTTGGCCATTTTGGCGGTCAGGACGCCCAGGTAGTTGGTGGAGAGCATGACGTTCTCCGCCTCCGGGATGTCGTAGTTTGCCCAGATCATGAAGGGCGTCACGTACTCCCGCTGGGTCTCCTCCATGGTCAGGCTGTCCGTGCTCTTGCCGAACAGCTGCTCATAGAAGGCGGTGGTCAGCTTGCCCTGGTGGTCGCCGAAGAGGACGATCATGGTGGGCTCGTCCACCTTGCTATAGTAGTCGATGAGCTCTTTCAGGGCGTCGTCCGTCTTGCGCATGAGCGCCAGGTACTGCTCCGTATAGCTGCTGGTGCCGAACATGGTGCCCTTCAAAGCGATAGTGCGGGGCAGGTTGTACCAGCCCTGGTTGTAGCCGCCGTGGTTCTGCATGGTGACGTTGAAGATGAAGTTCTTCTGCCCCTTCCCCTGCTCCGTGATGGACTGGATGGTCTTGAAGTCGCAGGAGTCGGAGATATAGCCGCGGACATACTCCGGATTGGTCACGTCGGTGTCGAACATCTGCTTGTCAAAGCCCATGTACTTGTACACCAGAGGCCGATTCCAGCCGGACGACAGGTAGGGATGGAAGGCGGTGGTGTGGTAGCCCATGGACTTGGCCAGGGAGACCAGGGACGCCTGGTTATCCTTGACGTAGAGCTGGTAGGGCACGGTGCCGCTGGGCAGGAAGGCGGAGCTGTTGCCGGTGAGGAACTCGTATTCCACGTTGGCGGTGCCGCCGCCGGTGACGGGCGAGTACATCCAGCCCTTGACGGTGTTGTTCTTCAGGCTCTTGAAGAAGGGGATGACCTCCTCGTTGACCTGGAGGCGGTCGTAGATGCTCATATCGGCGAAGCTCTCGTCCATGATGCAGATGAGGTTGGTGGGCTGGACGCCGCTGGAGACGGTACTGCTGCTGGTCTGACCGGTCTTGCCGGTGCCCTTTTTCAGGAAGGTGTCCTGCTGCAGGTTCATCTCCGGGTTCTCGTCGGTGTGGGTGCTGGTCACCTCTTGGGCTTGGTCGGTGATGGTCTCTTCGGAATAGTTATCCGGTTTATCCACCCGACTGTAGCGCAGGGCGATGGTGAAGTTTAAGACAAAGCCATTGGACTGGGTGCGCCACTGCTGGGTCTTGATGCCGGCGGCGGGGAGCCAACCGGTGAAGAAGAAGGCCACGATATAGGCAGCGGACAGGGCGCCCATGATCCAGGTGATGGTTTTTTTCTTGAAATAGGATCGCTCCGGCTGAGGCACGGCGAAGAGCTTGAGCACCAGGAAATAGAGCAGCATCAGCGCCAGCGTCCCCCAGATATACTTATCCGGAGTGAAGTCGTACTCGTCCACCACGTTGACTGCCGTGCGGATGGCGGCGATGTCATGGGGGAAGAGGATGCGGCCGCGGAACTCCAACACGTAATGGTTGATGATGCCGATGACCTCAAAGAAGCTGCAGGCTGCCACGGCTGCCCGCCGCCTGCGGCCGAAGATGAGCCAGGAGATGAAGAAAGCAATGGCGTACCAGACCATGTTCATGATGAACTCATCTGGTTCCAGGTTTAAGTATGGGTTGGTCTCGTTCAACAGTTCCACTTGGAACAGTGCCACCAGAGGCCCCAGCAGAAAGAGCACCCTGGAGAGGAAGACTTTTTTGTCGTCTCCCACGATCTTATGGATCACAGCCGCCATCCGAGGAAAGCGGCGGGGTTTACTCGGTGTAGTTTTTTCTTGTTCTTTTGTATTCATTGATGTCCTCCTAGGATAGATATAGAATCCCTCTCCCATATCTAAGCAACGCGCGGTGTCTTCTTCGACGGTCGGACTACCGCCTTTCGGGTCATTCCTCCTCTCTGGTGAAAACGTGGATGTCAAACTGGGTCTGCACATCCAACTGGGTCAACTGTTCCAGCTTCGCCTTCCCCTTCCCTGGCGTCTTCCAGCAATAAGGGGTCATGCGGAACAGATCTTGAATGGTCTGCTGATCGGGCAGGTGGATGGTCTTCTCCACCCGCTGTACCTCCTGGTAACGGAACCCCTCGTAGGGCGTCCGCTCCTCTCCATTCAAATAGGGATGCTCATAGAGCACCGCCTTCAGCTCCCACAGGTGCCGAGCCGCTGGGACCACGTAGAGGAAGGTCCCGCCGGGTTTCAGCACCCGTCGCACCTCGTCCAAGGCCAGAGGAGAGAAGCAGTTCAGGAACAGATCCGCCTGCCGGTCTGCGATGGGCAGGTGGTAAGCGGAGGCCACGGCGAACTCGATCTCCTTCTGTCGCTTCGCCGCCCAGCGGAGGGCGAACTTGGACAGGTCGATACCTGCTATTGTAGGCTTTTTTCCCGCCGCCGTCAATCTATTAAAAATTCCAGCGGTATAATACCCCTCGCCGCAGCCGGAGTCCACCACCACCGGATCCATACCGGTGTACCGATCCGCCAAGTCCTCCAGAGCCTGGCACAGGTGGTGATAATACCCCGCCGAGAGGAAGTCCTTCCGGGCGCGCACCATCTCCTTGTCGTCCCCCGGCAGCTTGGAGTGCTTCTGGCGGACGGGGAGCAGGTGGACGTAGCCGGCGGCGGCGCAGTCGTAGCTGTGACCGCTGAGACAGAGGTATCGCCCCGGCTGTTTTTCCAATGGCTGGGCGCAGATGGGGCATCGAAATAAGCTCATGTGACCGTTCCCTTCAAAAAATATGTCATGACACGTGAAAATGCACTTGCATTTTGTTCCGTTCAATATTATAATAGCATTTGAATCTTAAATAAATGTAAAATCAGTGCAGGGGAGAAGAATTTGTAGCAATCAACAAAAATCAAGACATTCCGGGAGTGAGAAACATGAATAATCGGACAAATTACACGATGCTATGTGACTTCTATGAGCTGTCCATGGCAAACGGCTACTTCCAAACGCCGTTGAGAGACTGCATCACCTACTTTGATGTGTTCTTCCGCACCATCCCTGACGAGGGTGGTTTCGCCATCACCGCAGGTCTGGAACAGGTGGTGGACTACATCAAGAACCTGACCTTCACCGACGAGGACATCGAGTACCTCCGTTCCAAGGGCGGCTTCGTAGAAGAATTTTTGGACTACCTGAAGAACTTCAAGTTCACCGGCGACATCTGGGCCATCCCCGAGGGTACCACCGTGTTCCCCAGAGAACCCATCCTCATCGTTCGCGCTCCCGCCATCCAGGCGCAGTTCATCGAGACCTACATCCTGCTGGTGCTCAACCATCAGTCCCTCATCGCCACCAAGTCCAACCGCATCGTCCGGGCTGCCGCTGGCCGTCCCGTGGCCGAGTTCGGTTCCCGCCGTGCACAGGGTGCTGAGGCCGCTATCCTGGGCGCTCGCGCCTCCTACATCGCCGGCTGCGCCGGCACCGCCTGTGTCCAGGCGGACCGGGACTATCACGTCCCCGCCACCGGCACCATGGCTCATTCCTGGGTGCAGATGTTCCCGGATGAATACACCGCCTTTGAGACCTACTGCAAACTCTACCCCAACAACGCTACCCTGCTGGTGGACACCTACAACGTCCTCCGCTCCGGCGTCCCCAACGCCATCAAGGCCATCAAGAACGTCCTGTGGCCCATGGGCATCAAGAAGTGCGGCATCCGCATCGACTCCGGCGACCTGACCTATCTGTCCAAGGAAGCCCGCAAGATGCTGGACGAGGCCGGTCTGACCGACTGCAAGATCGTGGCCTCCAACTCTCTGGATGAGTACATCATCCGCGGCCTGCTGCTGGAAGGCGCGCAGCTGGACTCCTTCGGCGTGGGCGAACGGCTCATCACCTCCAAGAGCGACCCCGTCTTCGGCAGCGTCTACAAGCTGGCCGCTGTGGAGGACAAGGATGGCAACATCATCCCCAAGATCAAGGTCAGCGAGAACGTGGAGAAGATCACCATCCCCCACTTCAAGAAGGTCTACCGTCTGTACGACAACGACACCCACAAGGCCATCGCCGACGTGGTGACCGTCCACGACGAAGTGATCGACGACAGCAAGGAATACGAGCTGATCGACCCGACCTTCACCTGGAAGCGGAAGAAGGTCTCCAACTTCACCGCGAAGGAGCTGCTCCGTCCCATCTTCAAGGGCGGCGAGCTGGTCTATGACCTGCCCTCCATCGACGACATCCGGGAGAACTGCGTGTATCACGTGGCTTCCCTGTGGGATGAAGTGAAGCGGTTTGAAAATCCCCAGACCTATTACGTTGACCTGTCCGAGCGTCTGCTGAACATCCGTTCCGACCTGCTGGCAGTCAATAAGAAGTAAGCGCACCTCTCACGAGGTTCTAGCGGGACGCCCGACGGGTTCGGGCGTCCCTTTTCTATGGTTAGGAGTGATACGATGGTATTTCAGAA
>CAKTHW010000076.1 GCA_934565425.1 uncultured Oscillospiraceae bacterium | reverse complement strand
TGTTCGACCTGCGCCGGTACACCAAACAGGAGGGGAGCACTACCTGTCCCTTCCTGCCCAACGGCCACATCTTTCACGCCTCCATCCTGCCGGACGGGGGATCGCTCATGGAACTCTTTCTCATCAAGGAGGGGCAGCCCCTGTCCCAAACCCTCCAAGAGCAATGCGTGGACGTCATCCGGCTCAGCCTGAACATCTGGGGACAGCAGCACGGCGTCATCGCCATCCGAGAGCTGATTCGGGCGATCTTGCAGGACGAGCCCATCAAAATGCGCCGCCTGGCTGACCTGTTCCACATCCACATCACCGCCATCGGGGAGATGTGGATCTTGACGGGCACGGACGGCGAGTCCGTCCAGCGGATGGCCAAGGAGCTGGACGCCTTGCGCGCCTATCCAGAGAGCTGTGCCGACATTGTGTTTGCCGACCTGTATGAGAATAAAATCCTGTTCTTCCTCAGCACCCCCACCTCCACCCGAGAGGCGGAGCGGCAGATGACGGCTCTGCTGGAGCAGGTCGGTGCCTGGGACAGCGGCGCGACCTTGACCCGCTGCAACGGCCTGGACAACACCACCCAGGTGCGCAGCGCTTACCTGTGCCACCAGGATCATCTGTCCAACGTCCGCAAAATCTATCCGCTGCGTCAGTGGTTTCGGCTGGGGGAATTGGTCTTTGCCCAGGATTGTCACCGGCTGGTCAGCGAGGGAGAGGAGGCAGTGACCCAGTGTGTGGCCTGTCTGACCCCTGTGCGAACAGACAAACTGGACTGGGTACCGATAGACACCTTGAGTACCTACCTGCTGGACTGGGACAGCAGCGTGACTCAGACGGCGGAGGCACTGCACCTGCACAAAAACACGGTAAAATACCGCATCAAGATCATTTCTGACCTGTTGGGCTACCATCCCGACCGAATGCCGGAGCGGATGAAGCTGTACCAAGCAGCCGGAGTGCTGCGGCTGCTGGTGTAAGCAGGGTGCGGACACACGGGAATCCTTTGTCCGATGGGACAAAGGATTCCCGCTCTTTTTTTGCCTTCTCGACAATATTCTTCAATACGCTCTCGTGCTATACTGCTACCAACGATCGAACCAGTGGGTTTGACCGTGTGTGTTGAAACTTTTGAATCAAGGATGTGAGAGTATGGAACAGAACAAGAGTAATTTTGCCATTCCAGCCGAGCAGCGGCAGAAGTGGTATTCCATCGCCCTGGTCTGGATCGGCGCCATGATCTGCGTCTCCAGCCTGATGGTGGGCGGGATGCTGGGCAGCGGCATGAAGCTGGGCACCTGCGCCCTGACCATTGTGGTGGGCTACGGCATCGTGTGCATCTATATGTGTTTCATGGGCATGCAGGGCTGTGACACCGGCCTGCCCACCGCCGTCATGGCAGGCGGCTCCCTGGGCGAGAAGGGCGGCAAGTACGTCATCAGCGCCATCCTGGCCCTGGCCTGCATCGGCTGGTTCGGCATCCAGGCGGCGGTCTGCGGCGCGTCCTTCTCCGCCATGATGGAATCCATGACCGGCCTGGCCATCCCCGCCTGGCTCAGCTCCATCATCTGGGGCATCATCATGGTGGCCTCTGCCTCCTTTGGCTTCAAGGGGCTGAAATGGCTCAACTACATCGCCGTCCCCTTGCTCATCATCGTGCTCATCTACGGCCTGGTGGTGACCATGGTGACCCATGACGGCACAGCCGCCATCGCCGCCTATGAACCGGCACAGCCCCTGACCCTCCTCAGCGGCATCAACATCACCGTTGGCTCCTTCGCCATCGGCGGCTCCCTGGCTGGCGACTACTGCCGGTTTGCCAAGAACCGCTCCGACGTCATCAAGTCCTCCGTGGTGGGCGTCCTGCCCTCCGGCCTGCTGATTTTGCTCATCGGTGCGGTGCTGTCTATCGTCACCGGCGAGTATGACATCAGCGTTGTCCTCACCGCTGCTGGCGTCCCCGCCATCGGCCTGGTTGCCCTCATTGCTGCCACCTGGACGACCAACGTCACCAACGCCTATTCTGGCGGCCTGTCCCTGTCCAACCTGGTGGGTCTGGACGAGAGCCGCAGCCGCGGCTGCACTGCCGTGGCCGGTCTGGTGGGTACCATCCTGGCCGCTGTGGGCATCATGAGCAAGTTCACCGCCTTCCTGACCCTGCTCTGTGCGCTCATCCCCGCCTTTGTAGGCGTCATCATCGCAGACTACTGGATCATCGGCAAGGGCAAGAAGGAGAACTTCGTCATCCGAGACGGCATCTTCGCCCCCGGCATGATCGCCTTCCTGGTGGGCGCCTTCGTGGCCTGTCTCACCGGCGGCACCTTTACCTACTTTGAAGCCCTAGCCTTCCTGAACGTGCCCTTCTTCATCGGCCCCATCAACGGCCTGGTGCTGTCCATGGTGCTGTACGTCATCCTGGTGTCGGTCATGGGCAAGGGCAAGAACAAGAATAACGACCAAGTTCAAGCATAAGGAGTTGGAATCAAATTGAGAACCATTGGAATCCAAGAGATCGAAGACATCGCCCTGGGTGCAGCCCTGTTGGGTGCAGGCGGCGGCGGCGACCCCTATGTGGGCAAGCTGGTGGCCATGGGCGCGGTGAAAGAATGCGGCCCTGTGACCCTGCTGGATCCGGAGGAAGTGCCGGACGACGCTCTGCTCGTCCCCATCGCCATGATGGGCGCACCCACCGTCCTGGGCGAGAAGGGCATTGGCGGCGGCGAGTACCAGACCCTCTATAACATGGTCTCCCAGTTCTTCGGCAAGAAGATCTACGCCTTCATGCCCATCGAGGCAGGCGGTGTCAACTCCATGCTCCCCATCGCCGCCTGTGCGCGGCTGGGGCTGCCCCTGGTGGACTGCGACGGCATGGGACGTGCGTTCCCGGAATTGCAGATGGTCACCTTTACCATCGGCGGCATGAGCGCCACCCCCATGGCGTTGACCGATGAGAAGGGGAACAGCGTTATCTTTGAGACCATCACCAACAAATGGACGGAAGAACTGGCTCGCGCCGTCACCATGAGCTGCGGCGGTTCCGTGTCCGTCTCCCTGTACCCCATGACCGGAGCGCAGATGAAGGCTTATTCCGTCAAGAATATCGTCACCCGCAGCCAGAAGCTGGGCGAGGCCATCCGCACGGTGAAGAATTGTGCCGATGATGTGACGCCGGAGGAACACTTCTTGCAGTTCTCCGAAGGCTACAAGCTCTTCAAGGGCAAAATTGCCGATGTGCTCCGAGAGACCCGCGGGGCGTTCAACTTCGGCAAGGTGATGCTGGAAGGCATCGGCGAGTGCAAGGGGCACCAAGCCTATGTGGAGTTCCAGAACGAGAATCTGACTGCCACCGTGGACGGGGAGATCTTGGCCACTACGCCCGACCTGATCTGTCTGGTGGACACCGAGACCTTCACCCCAGTGACCACCGATGCCCTGAAATATGGCAAGCGTGTACTGGTCATCGGCCTGAAGTGCTTCGAGATGTGGCGCACTCCGGCGGGCATCGACCTGGTCGGCCCTCGGTATTTTGGCTGCGACACCGATTATATCCCGTTGGAAGAACGGTGCAAGGGAGGGATCTGTCATGTATAAGCTGGGTATTGACGTAGGCGGCACAAACACCGACGCCGTCCTCATCGACGAAAACCTGAACATTGTGGCGGACATCAAGCACCCCACCTCCGGCGATGTCTATGACGGGATCTTGGGCGCTGTTCGCGCTGTGCTGGAGCAGTCCGGCGTTGACCGCGCGCAGATCCACCAGGCCATGCTGGGTACTACCCAGTGTACCAACGCCATCGTAGAGCGCAAGCACTTGGCGCCCATCGGCATCCTGCGCATCGGCGCCCCTGCCACCACCGGCATCCCGCCCATGGTGGATTGGGCGGAGGACATCCAGCGCATCGCCGTGGGCAGCACCGTCATCGGCGGCGGCTTTGAGTATGACGGCAAAGAGCTGGCTCCCCTGGATGAGGCAGCGGCCAAGATGTTCTTTTTGGACATGAAGGCCAAGGGTGTCAAATCCATCGCCATCTCCTGCGTGTTCTCCACTGTCCGGAACGACCACGAACTGCGTGCGGCAGAGCTGTGCAAGGAAGTGATGGGGGAGGACGTCCATGTGTCCATCTCCAGTGAAATTGGTTCCATGGGGCTGATTGAACGAGAAAATGCCACCATTTTGAATGCCGCCCTGTGGCAGGTGGCGGAGCGATTCACCGAAGGGTTCGCCAAGAGCCTGGAAGGGGAGGGCATCACCAATGCAGACGTGTACCTGTCCCAGAATGACGGCACCCTCATGACCATGGAGCACGCTCGCCGTTACCCCATCCTGACCATCGCCTGCGGCCCCACCAACTCCATCCGTGGCGCCAGCTACCTGAGCCAGCTGCAAAACGCCATCGTCATCGACGTAGGCGGCACCACCACCGACCTGGGGGTGATCCAGAACGGGTTCCCCAGAGAGTCCAGCGTGGCGGCCACCATCGGCGGCGTGCGCACCAACTTCCGGATGCCCGATGTGGTGTCCATTGGCTTGGGCGGCGGCTCCATCGTGCGGGAAAAACCGGACGGCACCGTCACCGTTGGCCCCGACAGCGTGGGCTATGAGATCACCGAGCACGCCCTGGTCTTTGGCGGCGATGTACTCACCGCCACGGACATTGCCGTGCGTCTGGGCATGGCGGACGTGGGAGACAAGACCCTGGTGGAATCGGTTCCCCTGGAGCTTGCCCAGAAGGCGCTGACCGCCATCGGCGCCCTGGTGGAGGACGCCATTGATGCTATGAAGGTGTCCAACACGGACAGTGACGTAATCTTGGTGGGCGGCGGCTCCATCATCCTGCCCGACCACCTGGAGGGTGCGGCCACTGTGCTGAAGCCGGAACACTTCGGCTGTGCCAATGCCATCGGTTCCGCCATCTCCAAGGTCAGCGGCACCTATGAAAAGCTCATCGACTACCATGAAATTCCCCGTGACCAGGCATTGGAACAGGCGAAGGCGGAAGCCACTGACATGGCTGTTCAGGCCGGCGCCATCCGAGAGACGGTGGAGATCATCGAGGTGGAGGATGTGCCTCTGGCCTACTATCCCGGCAACACCAATCGGGTGAAGATCAAGGCCGCCGGCAACCTGCGAGGCTGATAACAGTACCTTGCGCAAGGGTTCGGTTTCCTTACCTAAGACAATCGCCCCACTTGTATCACACAAGTGGGGCGTTTCAACATTGGGGGTAGTTTGCACAGCGCTCTAGGTCGTTGGAGACGTGAAAAATAGAGGTCAGCGGGGGCGTGGATTTGTCGAAATAGGAGGAAAATGACGGTTGGGATGAATTTTTGTGTCGCGCTCATTGACATTCTTCCATACAGCCTGTATATTGAGCAAAGATGGTTTATACCGTTAAATAAAAAGAGAAACGGGGGAGGATAAATGTCCAAAGAGTTGATCCGCCTGAGCAACTGCTCCATGGTGTTTGACGACGATGTAATTTTGAACAGCATTAACTTGTATATTAAAGATAAGGAGTTCCTCACATTATTGGGGCCGTCCGGATGCGGCAAGACCACGACACTGCGCCTCATCGGTGGGTTTCTGACCCCCACCAGCGGCGATGTCCTGTTCGACGGGAAGAGGATCAATGATGTACCGCCCCACAAGCGAGCGGTCAACACGGTATTCCAGAAGTACGCCCTCTTTCCCAATCTGAACGTCTTCGACAACGTGGCCTTCGGCCTGCGCATCCCCAAGACGGACGAGAACGGGAAGAAGATCAAGCTGTCCCAGGACGAGATCCAAACGCGAGTGATGGAGATGCTGGAGCTGGTGAGCCTGAAGGGCTTCGAGCACCGCAGCGTCACCTCTCTCTCCGGCGGACAGCAGCAGCGGGTCGCCATCGCCCGTGCCCTGGTCAACCGCCCCAAGGTGCTCCTGTTGGACGAGCCCCTGGGCGCGCTGGATATGCGTCTGCGTAAGGATATGCAGAACGAGCTGAAAAACATCCAGCAGGCGCTGGGGATTACTTTTATCTACGTGACCCACGACCAGGAGGAAGCGCTCTCTATGAGCGACACGGTGGTGGTCATGAATGAAGGCGTCATCCAGCAGATCGGCACACCCGAGGATATATATAATGAGCCGAAGAACGCCTTTGTGGCGGATTTCATCGGCGAGAGCAATATTGTAGACGGCATCATGCACGCCGACGGCGTGGTGGAAATTTTCCGGCGCAAGTTCCGCTGCCTGGACAAGGGCTTCGCCCCCATGGAACCGGTGGACGTGGTCATCCGCCCGGAAGACGTGCAGATCGTCCCCGCTGACCAGGGTCAGCTGGTGGGCACCGTCACCAACGTGACCTTCAAGGGGGTCCACTACGACATCATCGTGGACTTCTATGGCTTCAAGTGGCTCATCCAGACCACCCGCTTCTGTCCTGTGGACGCCAAGATTGGCATCCGAGTGGACCCGGACGGGTTCCACATCATGAAGAAGAGCCGCTATTCCGGTATGTACGGCGACTACAGCTCCTACAGTGAAGCATACGACGAGCTGGCCGACGTGAACTATGACCCGGATACCGATGAGGGCAGTGCCGATGAAGAGGAATAAACTGTTCTCCATCCCCTATGTCATCTGGATGGCTCTGTTCGTGGTAGCACCCATCGTCCTGGTGGTGCTCTACGCCTTCACCGCCGCCGACGGCGGGTTCACCTTTTCCAACTTCACCCGGATGGGCAACTATATCGGGGTCTTCGTCCGCAGCTTCTGGCTGGCCCTGGTGGCCACCGCCATCTGCCTGGTCATCGGCTACCCCATCGCCTACCTCATCTCCAAGGAGAGCAAGCGGTTCCAGCGCATCAGCATGGCGCTGATCATGCTGCCCATGTGGATGAACTTCCTGCTGCGCACCTACGCCTGGATGTCCATTTTGGAGAACACCGGCCTGCTCAACCGCTTTTTCAGCGCCATCGGCCTCATCGACCTGGTCAACGGCATCCTGGGCACCAACATGACCCATTTCAACATGATCAACACCCCGGGCGCGGTGGTGCTGGGCATGGTGTATAACTTCCTGCCCTTCATGATCCTGCCCATCCACTCGGTCATCCAGAAGATCGACCGGAACCTCATCGAGGCGGCACAGGATCTGGGCTCCAACAACTACCACGTCTTTACCAAAGTCATCTTCCCGCTGAGTCTGCCCGGCGTCCTGTCCGGCATCACCATGGTGTTCGTGCCTGCCGTGAGCACCTTTGCCATCTCCAAGCTGCTGGGGGGCAGCAAGGATTTATTGCTGGGCGACCTCATCGAGATCCAATTCCTGGGCTCTGCCTACAATCCCCACCTGGGTTCCGCCATCAGCCTGGTCATGATGCTCATCGTCGTGATCTGCATGGTGGTCATGAACCGGTTCGGTGAAGGGGAAGAAACGGCGGTCATGCTATGAGAAACGAACGCCGTATCGGAAGCCGCCTGTTCATGGCCCTGGTCTTCCTCTTTCTGTACGCCCCCATTTTCGTACTGATCGTATTCTCCTTCAACAGCAGCAAGAGCCGCGCCGTCTGGACCGGCTTCTCCCTGGACTGGTACCGGGAGCTGTTCCAGGAC
>CAKTHW010000075.1 GCA_934565425.1 uncultured Oscillospiraceae bacterium | reverse complement strand
CCGTCGAAGGCGCCGCCGCAGATGAACAGGATGTTGGTGGTATCCACCTGCAAAAATTCCTGATGGGGGTGCTTGCGTCCGCCCTGGGGGGGCACGTTGGCCACGGTGCCTTCCAAGATCTTCAGCAGTGCCTGCTGGACACCCTCGCCGGAGACGTCCCGGGTGATGGAGGTGTTCTCGCTCTTCCGGGCGATCTTGTCGATCTCGTCCACGTAGATGATGCCCCGCTGAGCCAACTCAATGTCGTAATCAGCGGCCTGCACCAGGCGCAGCAGGATGTTCTCCACGTCGTCGCCTACGTAACCGGCTTCGGTCAGCGTGGTGGCGTCGGCGATGGCGAAGGGGACCTTCAGGATACGCGCCAGGGTCTGGGCGATGAGGGTCTTGCCGCTGCCGGTGGGGCCAAGGAGCAGGATATTGCTCTTCTGCAGTTCCACATCGTCTCCGCCGCCGAAGAAGATGCGCTTATAGTGGTTGTAGACAGCCACGGAGAGGGCCACTTTTGCCTCGTCCTGGCCGATGACATACTGATCCAGGACGGCACGGATGTCCTTGGGGGTGGGGATCTCCTCCTGCACTTCCGGCGTAGCGTAGCGATCATCGGTCTCCTGGGCCTCGGCAATGATACGGTTGCACAGGGCGACACACTCGTCACAAATGTAGCATCCGGGTCCTGCGATGATGCGCTTCACCTGTTCCTGCATTTTTCCGCAAAAGGAGCAGCGGACTGCTCTGCGTTCTTCATTCTTTGCCATAGTTCATCCCTTATCCTTACATTAAGAGAAAGAGCAGAAACCGGATTCCAGTTCCAGTCCCCGCTCTCTCTGTTTCCTTATCGATGATGGATCACCTGGTCAACCAGGCCGTACTCTTTCGCCTCGTCCGCAGTGAACCAGTGATCCCGTTCGGTATCCTGCTGGATCTCCTCCACCGTTCTGCCGGTGTTGTCCGCCAGGATCTTGTTCATGCGCTTCTTGATGCGGAGGAACCGCTCCACGTCGATCGCCATATCGGTGACCTTACCCTGGGTGCCGGCAGCCGGCTGATGGATCATGATCTCCGCGTTGGGCAGCGCCATACGCTTGCCTTCGGCGCCGGCGGCCAGCAGGAACGCTGCCATGCTGGCTGCCATGCCGATGCAGATGGTGGACACGTCCGCCTTGATATACTGCATGGTATCGTAGATCGCCATCCCTGCGGTGACGGCGCCGCCGGGGCTGTTAATGTAAAATTGAATGTCCTTGTCCGGATCCTGGGCTTCCAGGTAGAGAAGCTGAGCCACGATCAGGGCGGCGTTGGCGTCGTTGACCTCCTCGGAGAGAATGATGATACGGTCATTCAGCAGTCGGGAGAAGATGTCATACGAACGTTCGCCACGATTGGTCTGTTCCACTACATACGGTACTAAACTCATAATGAAACTCCTTTGTTTTGCTTGAGATAAAAGTTGCGCTCACTCATCGTATCCAACGCCCAAAGGTTTTATACTGCAAGGATGCTTATTCTGCTGCGTCCTCAGTCTTTTCAGCAGCTTCTTCCTTCTTTTCCTCTTCGGCAGGGCCATGGACGGCTGCTGCGTACAGGATCTTAGCTGCCTTATCCACCCGTGCGCCATTCTCCAGGCTGTCGGTGGGCACTGCGGACTTGATCTCGGTCAGGCTCATGCCGTAGCCTTCGCCCAGCTTGGTTGCGTAAGCATCCACGTCTTCGGAGGTGACTTCGATGTTCTCCTGCTTTGCGATGGCGTCCAGCACCAGGCCCTTCTTGATGTTCAGCAGGGCGTCTTCACGCAGGGAATCCAGGAACTGCTGGACGGTAGCGCCGGTCATGGAGATGTACTGCTCCAGGCTCATGCCGCTGCCTGCGAAGTTGCTGTTGTATTCCTGGAGCATTCTGTCTCTCTCATAGGTCACCATTGCGTCCGGGATGTCGAACTCAGTCTGTTCCACCAGCTTCTCCAGCACGTGATACTCGAATTCCTTCTGAGCGCGCTCTTCCTGATCCTTCTTGCACTCTTCGCGCAGGTGATCGCGCAGGGCTTCCAGGGTGTCAAATTCGCTGACGTCCTTGGCAAATTCGTCGTCCAGCACGGGATCCTGAACGGCCTTGACTGCCTTGACCTTCACCTTGAAGACCACGGGAGCGCCAGCCAGTTCCTTCTGACCATAGTTGGTGGGGAAGGTCAGATCCAGTTCCTTCTCGTCGCCGGCCTTGGTGCCGATCAGGCCATCTTCGAAACCGGGGATGAAGGAGTTGGAGCCCAGCTTCAGCTCATAATCTTCAGCCTTGCCGCCCTTGAATTCCTTGCCGTTCTTGTAGCCGACGAAGTCGATGACGACGGTGTCGTCCTTAGCAGCTTCGCGATCCACTTCGACGGTGGTCTTTGCGCGGTTGATATAGGGAGTCATAGCCACGTCCACGTCGTGGTCGGTCACTTCGACGTCCTTGTAGGGAGCGACGATGCCCTTGTAGTTCTCGACGGTGACTTCGGGCTTGACGGCGATGTCAGCATTGACGATGACGCCTTCGGGGCCGACAGATTCCACGTGCATTTCGGGATAGCCGACGATCTCCAGGTTCTCCTGATCCACTGCGTCCTCCACTGCCTTGGGGCAGATCTCGTTGACGGCATCTTCATAGAACAGGTTGGCGCCATACATCTTTTCGACCAGCTTTCTGGGAGCCTTGCCCTTCCGGAAACCGGGGACGTTGAGCTGGTTCTTCATCTTACGGTAAACAGATTCAACAGCAGCGTCAAATTCGTCCGCTTCGATCTCGATGGTCACTCGGACCATGCTGTGTTCCAGTTTTTCTACGTTTTTCACATTCATGGGTTTTTTCCTCCTAAACTTGTCCGCTGTGCCGATATCTTCCGTTATATCAATCTGTATGGACAGCCGATGGTAATACGAATTTGGTGCATTTCAATAGTCCTGCGATTGTTTATTCTAACAGATATAGAACTCTTTTTCTATAGGTAATTGAAAAATTTTTGTGTCAAATGAGAATTTTCTTGGGCGGGACGGGGGACACGGCGGAAAAAACTGCCGTGAACGCCCGAAAATTGGAATTTTGTGTCACTTCTCCTCTTCCCCGCTCGCCCGCTTGGGGTTGCTGGGGAACCAGCCCTTTGCCACCCGCTCCTCCTGCTCGAACAGCTCCTTCACGCTCCACAGGCAGGAGATGCCCAGCACTGCGGTGAGCGCGTTGGCGATGGGATGGGTCAGGAACACGGACCCTGCCAGGATGAGACATCCGACGACAACGAAGACCGGCCACACCTTTTTCCCAAAGTGGAACTCACTCTTGATGACCACCACATGGAAACAGCCGATGAGCAAAAAGGTCCCGATGCCGATGAGCAATCCATTCCAATTCATACCATTTCCTCCACTTCCTCTATTTCTCATTCCATATATCCACTCAGTCCAAGATCTTCTTGGGCATAAAGTGCAGATGATCCGCAGAGACCAGCGCGAACGCCGTCCCCTGGTAGTCCCCCTCGAACGCCGCTCGGGTGCTCCGGCCGTGGAGGTGGCCGTAGTAGCAGCGAGGGACTTGGTATTGGGTCAGCAGCGCGGTGATCTCCTGACAGTGGTAACCCTGGTAGAGGGGCGGATAGTGCAGGAAGCAAATTTTTTCCCGCTCGCCGGCGGCTTTTAACGACGCCTCCAGGCGCATGACCTCCCGCCGGAGCATCTTCTCGTTGTGGGGGCCTTTCTCCACGTCCAGGAACCACCCGCGGGTGCCGCACAGTGCCACGTCCCCGTAGCAGAGGCAGTTGTTGTGCAGAAACTCGAAGTTCTCCAGCCCCTCCGCCTCGAAGAAGCGGGTCATCTTGGAGACCGTCTCCCACCAGTAGTCGTGGTTGCCTTTCAAGAGGATTTTCCGCCCCGGCAGCAGCTCCTGCAAGAATTGGAAGTCCGGCTTCGCCTCCTGCAGGGACATCCCCCAGGAGATATCCCCGCACAACACAACGGTATCCGTTTCCTGGACCACCTGGAACCCAGCCTTCAGCTTGTCCACATAATCCACCCAGGCGCCGCCGAACACATCCATGGGTTTGTTGCCGCCCAAAGATAGATGGGTGTCACCCAGTACAAACAGTGCCATTGTGACGCTCCTATCTTATTTCAGAAAATCCGTGACGACCGTGCGCATCTGCTCCTTCTCCGTCCAGGAGGTGAACCGAACCTGCTTGTCCTTCAGGGTCGCCAGGGGCTGGGGCGCAGGCATCCCGCTCACGTCAGCCAGCTGATCCAGCAGGGCGGTGCCGGTGGCCTTCTCGGTCACGTGGAGGGCGTCCAGCACGGCGTCGCAGAACTTGAAGGGGCTGGCGGTGGAAGCGACCACCGTCTTGGTCTGGTCGCCGGTGTCCTTCCGGTACTGCTCCAGCACGTGGAAGGCCACAGCGGTGTGGGTATCGATGAGGTACTTGTGCTCGTCCATCATCTTGCCGATGGTGGCTTCGGTCTCCGCCTCGCTGGAGAAGCCGCCCACAAAGACGGACTGGATCTTCTTGCGCATTTCCTCGCTGACCTGGTAGCAGCCGGTGTCGCTGAGCTCCTTCATGTAGCCAGCCACCAGCTTATCATCACCGCCGGAGAGCAGGTAGAGCAGCCGTTCCAGGTTGCTGGAGATCAAGATGTCCATAGACGGGGAAACCGTGTTGTAGAAGGGACGGTTCCGGTCGTACTTGCCGGTGGCGATGAAATCGGTGAGGACGTTGTTGCTGTTGGACGCGCAGAGCAGGCGACCGATGGGCAGACCCATCTTCTTTGCGTAGAAGGCAGACAGGATGTTGCCGAAGTTGCCGGTGGGCACGCAGAAATTCACCGGCTCCCCTTCTGTCACCGCCCCCTGTGCCAGCAGGTCACAGTAGGCGGAGATGTAGTAGACGATCTGGGGCAGCACACGACCCCAGTTGATGGAGTTGGCGCTGGAAAGGAAGTAGCCCCGCTGTGCCAATTCTTCCCGCAGGGTCTCGTCGGAGAACAGGGTTTTGACGCCGGTCTGAGCGTCGTCAAAGTTGCCGACCACGGCGGAGACGCCCACATTTGCGCCCTCCTGGGTGGCCATCTGCAGCTGCTGGATGTCGCTGACGCCGTCCTTGGGGTAGAACACCATAATCTTGGTGTGATCCACGTCCTTGAATCCTTCCAGGGCAGCCTTGCCGGTGTCGCCGGAGGTGGCTACCAGGATACACACCGTCTTTTCCTCCTGATTCTTCTTCAGGGATGCAGTGAGCAGGTAGGGCAGCATCTGCAGCGCCATGTCCTTGAAGGCGCAGGTGGGGCCGTGCCACAGCTCCAGGCAGTAGGTGCCATCGTCCACCTTCTTCAGGGGAGCCACGGCGGGGGTGTCGAATTTATCAGGGCCATAAGCCTTCTCGGCGAACTGACCCAGCTCTTCGGCGGTGAAATCCTCCAGGTACAGGCTCATGATGTACTGAGCCCGCTGCTGGTAGGTCATGCCGGTCATCTTCTTCAGCGCACCCTCCGGCAGCTTGGGGATGGACACGGGCAGGAACAGACCGCCGTCACGGGATAGACCCTGGGCAATGGCCTGGGCAGGGGTATACTGAAGGGAGTGATCTCTTGTGCTTACATAATACATACTGTCTTCACCGTCCTCATGAGATTGTTCCAAAACAGGTCGCGCAACAGCGACTCCGGATAATTGCATCGCAGCAGTTCTTCATAAAAATCCGCCCAATTCCAGATGCCTGTGAAACCCTCCGGCAACTGGTCACATCCGTCCCAATCGCCTCCCAGCGCCACGTTCTCCGTGCCGCCCAGGGCGAGGAAGTGTTCCAGATGCCGGCGCAGATCTGCCGTAGTCACCGGATCATCTCCTAGGAATCGGGCATAGGCGTTGAGTCCTACTACGCCACGATACTTCATTATGGCAGTAAATTGTCTGTCGGTCAAGTTTCTCGTGTGAAAAAAGGCACTTTGACTATTGGAGTGGCTGGCGAGGAACGGCCCTTGCACCAATTCCACCACATCCCAGAATCCCGCTTCCGATAAGTGGGACACATCCACCAGCATCCCCAGGGAAACCATCTCGGACACGAATCTTCTTCCCTGCTGGCTCAGCCCTCGTTCCGGCTGGTCGCAGTGGCTGCCGGCCAGGGCATTGGCGTGGTTCCAGGTGGGGTGGACGATGCGCACGCCCTGCCCATGTGCCCAGCGGAGTTTTTCAAGGGAGCAGTCCAGCAGCTCCGCTCCCTCCACCGACAAAAACGCCGCCAGCTTCCCTGCCGCCACCGCTTCCTCCGCCTGGGTGCCGGTGGTACACAAGGCGATGCGGTCGGGGGCCAGGGCGCACTCCTGGTGCATCCGCTGGATCTGCCACGCCGCCTGTGCGTTGGCGTCCGGCTGGGCGGAGTCGGCAAAGACAGCAAAAATTTGCGCTTGTGGTGCGAACTGCTGGCAGCGGTTCAAGCTCCACTGGCCGTCACTGTCGGTCAGGTGCTGGTCAGGGGTGGCCATGAGCTTGTAGAGGGCGTCACAGTGGCCGTCAAAAAGAGGGATATTCATAGCAGCTTCCTCCTAGTTCCGTCAGGTTGGATGGGTCGTAGACGAAGGCGTTGGCCAGGTAATGCAGCTCCGGATGCTCCGTTCGGACGCCCTGAGGCGCCACAATTTCCACCACGTCAAAGCGTATCTTTGTGGGCACTTCCGGATGCTGTGCCAAGTAGCGAAAGGCTGTGGCGGTAATGTTCCGCTGTTTGCGCCGGTCTACCGCCTCCCGCCCAGCGCCGTAGTGGGCGCTTTGTCGGGTCTTGACCTCCACAAAGGCCAGGGTGTCCCCTTTTTGGGCGATGAGGTCGATCTCCCCCTCCGGACAGCGGAACCCACTGTCCAGGATATGATAGCCCTTCCCCCGAAGATACTCCGCCGTCAGCGCCTCTCCCCAGTTGCCTACCCGCTTCGCTTCCCCGCTCACAGCTTTTTCAAGAAGGTCTTGCGGTGGACGGGACTGGGGCCATACTGGCGCAGCAGCTGGTAGTGGAGCTTAGTGGGGTAGCCCTTGTGCTTCTCAAAGGCGTATTGGGGGTACTGCTCCGCCAGCTCCACCATGAACCGATCCCGGCTCACCTTGGCCAAAATGGATGCGGCGGCGATGGACGCCGAGCGGGCGTCCCCGTGTACCACCATCTCGTTTTGCAGCTCGATGCCCTGGTTCCGGTTGCCGTCGATGAGAGCGAAATCCGCTGCCGGGTTGAGCTTTTTGATCGCTCTGTCCATGGCCAACATTCGGGCGTTGAGGATATTGATTGCATCAATTTCTTTTTCATCCGCCCAGGCGATGGCGTAGGCGATGGCCTGCTCCCGAATCTGGTCAAACAAAATCTCTCGCCGCCGGGGCGTGACCTTTTTGGAGTCGTTCAGATAGGGCAGCGTCAGCCCCCGAGGCAAAATCACCGCAGCGGCATACACCGGCCCCGCCAAAGGGCCTGCCCCAGCCTCGTCTACCCCGCAGATGGACTGATAACCCTGGTCGTACAGCCGATTCTCCAGCTCCCACGGGTCGTGCATGGGCGTTTCAGACGCCTTCACTTGCCGTCACCGCCCTTCTGGTCGTCGGGTGCTTCCAGGGTGAAGCGTCCCAGCTTGCCGGAGCGGTATTCTTCTAATAGGATACGGGACATCCGCTCGGTGTCCACTTCCCCGCCGGAGATCAAAAACCCACGCTTCCGCCCAGCGGCTTCCAGCAGCTCCCACTCGGTGAACTGGTCGGGAATCTCAATCTTGTACCGCCCCTGGATGGCGTCCGGA
>CAKTHW010000074.1 GCA_934565425.1 uncultured Oscillospiraceae bacterium | reverse complement strand
AGTAGCAAACTCGCTGCCATCCCACAAAATTGAGAATTTTGTGGGAACCCTTTTTGATTAGACCTGCTCGGCGGAAATAAATTCCGCCTGCGCCAAGGTTTTGTTGCACAAAACACTTGTGACGCCGGACTCCCGGCGGGGAGACCCGCGATAGAGTGGATTTTTGACTTTTGGGCCATTACTATAAGAAAACGACCTCCATCTGACAGGATGGAGGTCGTTGGTATTTGGCTGGATTACAGCAGCGGGATCCCCGCTTCCTCACAAGCGCGCTTGGTCTCTTCGTCCCAGACGCTGCACTGGACCTCGCCGATATGGGCGCTGCCCAGGAGGAGCATACACAGACGGCTCTGGCCGATGCCGCCGCCGATGGTGTAGGGGAGCTGGCCGTTGAGCAGTTCCTTGTGGAAGGGCAGTTCCCGGCGGTCATCGCAGCCGGCCAGGGTCAGCTGGCGATCCAAGGATTCGGGGCTGACGCGGATGCCCATGGAGGAGATCTCATAGGCCTGCTGGAGGGTGTGGTTCCAGAACAGCAGGTCGCCGTTCAGATCCCAGTCGTCGTAGTCGGGCGCTCTGCCGTCGTGGGGCTTGCCGGATTTCAGCTTGCCGCCAATCTGCATCAGGAACACCGTGTGGTGCTCCTTCACAAAGGCGTTCTCCCGTTCCTTGGGGGTCAGGTCGGGGTACAGATCCTCCAGCTCCTGGGTGGTGATGAAGGTGATCTCCGGCTCGGTCAAGGGAATCCGGTTCAGGGTGGGATACATACTGTGGAGGGTCTTTTCTGTGGAGCAGATGGCGAACACGATCTTCTTCACCGTCTCCTTCAGATAGTCCACCGTCCGGTCTTCCAGGTTGATGACTTTTTCCCAGTCCCACTGGTCCACGTAAATGGAGTGGAGGTTGTCCATGTCCTCATCCCGGCGGATGGCGTTCATGTCGGTGTACAGGCCGTTGCCCACGTGGAAATCATAGCGCTTGAGGGCCTGACGCTTCCACTTGGCCAGGGAGTGGACCACCTGTGCCTCGGTGCCGGTGGCCTTGATGCTGAAGCTGACGGGGCGTTCCACGCCGTTCAGGTCGTCGTTCAGGCCGGTGGACGCTTCCACGAACAAGGGAGCGGACACACGGCGGAGATTCAGCTCGCCGGCCAGCACGTCGGCGAACAGACGCTTGGTCATGCCGATGGCCAGCTGGGTGTCATAGGAATTCAAACAAGGGCGGTAGCCCTCAGGGATATATACCGTATTCATCGTCTCTCGATCCTCCTATCGTTGGCGGTGCGCAAGGCGCACATTGTGATTGTAACATAGGTGTGCAAGACCCGCAACTATGTTTTGCAATATTTATGACGGAATCATTCATTTGTTTTTGTGAAAAAAGCAGTTGACAAACCGCTGGCAAGCGCCTATAATGACACTATCAACACGAGAAACCGAAGAGAAAGAGAAGTAGCCTGACAAACGGGAACTTTTAGAGAGCCGCTGATGGTGGAAACGCGGCAGTTGCTGGCAGGTGAATGGACTTTCGAGGGCGGCCTGAACCGGAGCAATCCGCAGTAGGGCACGACGGGTACCCGTCCCGTTATCCATTGGGCACAGGTCATACAAGGCGCCTGTGAGAAAATGAGCGGACATATCATTATGTCAATTTGGGTGGCACCGCAGGAGCGCAGCTCTTGTCCTAAAGAACAGGACGAGGGGCTGCTTTTTTTGTTCCCTTTTCCGCCCATCCACTCATGAAAACAAAACTACGTTCGGTGACTCAAAACCTGAATCTCAATCATTCGAACAAGGAGGAACACACCATGAAATCCATTACCAAGAAACTGCTGGCCGGCCTGCTCGGCACCGCTATGACCCTCTCCCTGGCCGCTTGTGGCGGCGGTTCCACCAACGCTGGCACCAGCTCCGCAGCCGCAGCCTCCACCGCAGCTGTTGACACCGGCAAGACCTACAAGGTAGGCATCGTCCAGTACGTCAGCCACGCTTCCCTGGATCAGATCTCTGACAACATCAAGTCCGAATTGGACGCAAAGGGCAAGGAATTGGGCGTAACTTTCGACTATGAGCCTTATTTCCAGAACGGCGAAGGCGACGCCACCGTCATCAATCAGATCGCTTCCGAGCTGGTCGCTGACAACGTGGACATCATCGTCCCCATCGCTACTCCTGCCGCTGTGGTCATGCAGACCGCTACCGAAGACAACAAGATCCCCGTGGTCTTCTCCGCTGTCTCCGATCCTGTCAGCGCCAAGCTGGTCAAGTCCATGGACGTCCCTGGCGGCAACATCACCGGCACCTCTGACGCTCTGGACACCGCTGCCATCTTCAAGCTCATGACCACCGCTGACCCCGACTGCAAGTATGTTGGCCTGCTGTACGACCAGGGTCAGGACTCCTCCACCCAGGCCATTGCAGACGCCAAGGCTTATCTGGATAAGGCAGGCATCAAGTACATCGAAAAGACCGGTGCTACCACCGACGAGATCAACCTGGCAGCACAGTCCCTGATCGCTGAAAAGGTGGACGCTATCTTCACTCCCACTGACAACACCGTCATGACCGCTGAGCTGAGCATCTATGAATCCCTGGCCAAGGCTGGCATCCCCCACTACTGCGGTGCGGACTCCTTCGCCCTGAACGGTGCCTTCTGCAGCTACGGCGTAGACTATGCAAACCTGGGCAAGATGACTGCTGACATGGTGGTTGACGTGCTGGTCAACGGCAAGGATCCCGCTACCACTCCCGTACAGACCTTTGACAACGGTATTGCAACTGTGAACACCGAGACTTGCAAGACTCTGGGTCTGGATCTGAACAAGATCAAGGACGAATTCGCTCCTCTGTGCACTCAGGTCGTGGAGACCACCACTTCTGAATCCTTTGAAAAATAATTTCACCACTGGTTTTTGAAACCGGTGACACGGAACACCAATAAGAGGGTCAGGGTCCTTGTGACCCTGCCCTTTTGTCGGGTGGTATGTGCCTGGGGGAATGGGGATAGCGTCCTGTCCCAATTCCCCTTGGCACAGCCCAACCATTACGAAAAGGAGGAACTCCCATGGGTTCGATCATCTCCCTATCCACCATTCAGACCGCTCTGGAGCTAGGCATCATCTATTCTCTGGTGGCGCTGGCGCTCTTCTTGAGCTTTTCCATGCTGAACGTGTGCGACCTGTCCACAGACAGCTGCTTCACCTTGGGCTGTGCGGTAGGCGCGACCGTCTCCATCGCCGGGCATCCCATCTTGGCCATCTTCGCCGCCATGCTGGCTGGTATCATCTCCGGCTACGTCACCGCCCTGCTTCAGACCAAGCTGGGGGTGGAGAGCATTTTGGCGGGTATCATCGTCAACACCGGCCTGTACACCATCAACATCTTCATCATGGGGAAATCCATCCTCAATATGAATAAGACCACCACCGTCTTCACCATGGTCAAGGACCTGCTGGCAGGCACGCCCCTGGAAAACTGGTCTCGTTTCATCGTGGCCATCGTCTTTGTGGGCATCGTGGCGCTGCTGCTGGCCTTCTTCCTGCACACTCGCCTGGGTCTCTCCATCCGGGCCACCGGCGACAACGAGGACATGGTGAAAGCGTCCTCCATCAACCCCAACCTGACCATCATCGTGGGTCTGTGCGTGGCCAACGCCATGACCGCCCTGGGCGGCTGCCTGCTGGGCGAATACCAGAAATCCTGTGACATCAACATGGGCACCGGCATGGTCACCATCGCCCTGGCCTCCCTCATCATCGGTGAGACCCTGCTGGGGCGCGGGAGCATCCCCGTCCGCATCGTGGGCGTCATCTTCGGCTCCTGCCTCTATCGTGTCATCGTGGCCATCGCCATGCGTTTCAACCTGCCTGCCTCTGCCCTGAAGCTGGTCTCCGCCCTCATCGTGGCCATCGCCATCGCTTCTCCCACCCTCCGGCAGCTGGTGGGCTTCCAGAAGCTCAAGTGGAAGCGGAAGGCACAGTACGGCGGCAAGACCGAAAAGGCAGCGGCTGGAACGGAAAAGGAGGAGAAGTGAGTATGCTGAAATTGACCAACCTCCATAAGACTTTTAACGCTGGCACCGTCAACGAGAAGAAGGCCCTGAACGGCCTGGACTTCCAGCTGGACAGCGGCGATTTCGCCACCATCGTGGGCAGCAACGGCGCAGGTAAATCCACCATGTTCAACGCCATCACCGGCGCCTTCTTCGTGGAGGACGGCACCATCGAGCTGGACGGCGAGGACATCACCTTCGTAAAGGAGCACCGCCGGAGCAAGTATATCGGCCACCTGTTCCAGGATCCCATGAAGGGCACCGCTCCCCACATGACCATTGAGGAAAACCTGGCCATCGCCTACCTCCGTGCCAGCACCCCACACCACGCCTTTTTCAGCCGGGTGAACAAAAAGGACAAGGAGCTGTTCCGGGAACACCTGTCCCTGCTGGGCATGGATTTGGAAAATCGGATGCGCCAGCCGGTAGGGCTGCTCTCCGGCGGCCAGCGCCAGGCGCTGACCTTGCTCATGGCCACTATCGTCACCCCCAAGCTGCTGCTGTTGGACGAACACACAGCGGCGCTGGACCCGGGGACGGCGGAGAAGGTGCTGGAGCTGACCCGAAGCATTGTCTCCGAGCGGAAGATCACCTGCCTGATGGTCACCCACAATATGCACCAGGCGTTGGAGCTGGGCAACCGCACCATCATGATGGACGCCGGCCGGATCGTCTTTGACGTGAAGGGGGAGGAGCGTGCCAACATGACCGTGGAAGACCTGCTGCAAAAATTCCGCCAGGGCGCGGGGAAGAGCTTGGACAACGACCGCATCTTGCTCTCCACCCAGACAGGCGAATAAGACAAAAAGAACCCCGACGAAGGAACCGTTCTTCGTCGGGGTTTTTTCATTGTATACTGCAAACCAACAGCGCCGCCAGACCATAATAGACAGCCACAAGCAGGAGCAGGTAGCCTAAAATGGGGAAGAGGATTTTCTTCCAGCTGCGCGTCCGGATGCCCTGGATGACCAGGTACACCGCACCGGCCAGCACCAGCAGCAGAAGGAAGCAGAGGATCAGAGTAAAGGACATGAGAGTACCTCCTTTGGTGGGTCAGGGGAGGAGTCGATGGGAGTACTGCCGATAGCTCAGACGGGTGAAGGGTTCCACCGGGTGATCGGACAGGAACGTGCCCATGTCTTCCAAGAGGACCCACTGACAGGTCTGAATTGCTTCACCCAGCACTACGTTCGTCGGAGCGGTTTCGGTCAGCTGTACCAGATAGAGCTGCGCAATGGCATGGTAGGGGACGCCGTTGTGGCTGTCCCGATAGCGCTGGGAGCCGAGGCTTTGCCACTGAGCATCTGCCATGGTGAGACCAGTCTGTGTCTGCAACGCCTGCCGGGCTGCGTCCGGACCCTGTACACCAGCGGCCACGAAATCACCGGGGACGGTCCACTGACCGGGCGTCCAGCTGTCGGTGTCAGCGCACTGGAGGAGCAAAAACGCGCCCGCTGCGTCCCGCACCCAGATGCGGGTAGCTAAGTAGAAGTTGCCGTCCTGTGGGGCTTGGGTGGTGGTGTGAACCAAACCCTTTACACGCCCTTGGCAGTCATAGAGATCCATCCATTCCTTCATGTTCGTCTCCTTTATTTTATAGCAGGCTCTTGAAATCAGAGAAGGGGAAGACCACGCAGACCGCACGCCCCAGGACGTAGTCGGTATCCACCATGCCCAAGCTGCCGAAGCGGCTGTCAGTGGAGCCATTGCGGTTGTCGCCCATGACGAAGATGCAGCCCTCCGGAACGGTGAACTCCTTGTACACCATCCCTTGCTTCTCCTCCATCACGTCCGCGTCTTCCTGGTTGATGTACGGCTCGTCCATGGCCACCCCATCCACGTAGACCGTGTTGGTGTCATAGTTGATCTCCACCTCTTGGCCTTCCGTGGCGATGACCCGCTTTACAATGGCCTCCTCCATAAAGGACTCCTTCCGGATGACCACCACATCCCCTTGGGAGGGGGTGTAGCCCAGGCGGTAGGCGATCATAATGTCCTTGTCGTGAAGGGTGGGGTACATGGAGCTGCCTACCACGCTGTTGACCATGCCGAAGAAGGTGAAGACCATCACCACGGCCACCAGGACAAAGGTCAGCATTTGCAGCCAGTCATAACAGTCCCGCTTCCAGTTGTCCTGACTGGAGTCGGGGACGTTGGGTTTTTCCTTGCTCATCGTTTCTCTGCCTTTCTGCGGGGGGACTGTTTGGTGTGCCGCGTCTCTTCCCGCTCATCCACACGCAGAACCTCCACGCACTTTCCCGTGTCCGTGTCGATGGTGAACAGCGTGCTCTCCAGTTTGCAGGGGCCGTCCGCCGCCTCGTAGCGCCGGGGGAGACCGCCTAAAAATTTGTTGATGGAGTCCTGAGGACGGATGCCTAACACTGAGTTGGCAGGTCCAGTCATGCCCAGGTCGGTAATCATGCCGGTGCCCTTGGGCAGGACTTGCCCATCTGCCGTGGGGACGTGGGTGTGGGTGCCCCAGAGGGCGGAAACGCGCCCGTCCAGATACCAGCCCATGGCCAGCTTTTCGCTGGTGGCTTCCGCGTGGAAATCCACCACCACCACATCCGCCTGCCCCTGCATCTGCTCCAGAATGGCGTCCGCCTTCCGGAAGGGGTTGTCCACGTTGGGGTCCATAGAGACCCGGCCGATGAGGTTGATGACCCCCACCCGCAGGCCGTTGACGCTCTCAAAGATACCCCAGCCGTTGCCGGGCAGCTCCGGGGCGAAATTGGCGGGACGGAGACAGGTGCGGCAGTCGTCTAAAAAGTCGTGGATCTTGATCTTACCCCAGGTGTGGTTGCCCAGGGTGACCACGTCAGCGCCAGCGTCCAAAATGGCTTGCGCCTGCCAGGGAAGTACCCCAATGCCAGCGGCGTTTTCCCCGTTGACCACGGTGAAATCCACGTTGTGTTCCTGTTGAATCCGGCGCAGACGCCGTTCTAAATAGTCCAAACCGGCTTCGGAGACCACATCGCCAACCGCTAATATCCGTAGGAGCATAATGGAGTACCTCACTTACCATAAAAATGATTCTTTTAGTATACCCTTTTCCACAGAAAAGCGCAATTCCATATTGGTATCAAATCATTACAATTTCTAGGATTGTCCATGGGGAAGGGGCAAAGAGGGGAAGTTCCCTTATGGGACTTCCCCTCTTTTGTGTCACTCCGTCGGAGCGGCATCCTTTCGGTATACCTGATACGCCACCCCTAGCTTTTCACACTGCTCTATCGCATACCGCGTTCCCTTCGAAGCACCATCCCAGAAAATCAGGACAAAATCCGCCTGCTGGATAATGTCTATCGTCCGTTTCAGCGGTGCGCCTTTCCGGTAACGTCTGTAGTCTGGACGCAGTTCCGTCAGGGGCAGCTGGTTTGCCAGCGCGTAGTTTCGTGCAGAGGTGTCCACCCCTTTTGCGCCGCCGGAGATAAGCTCAGTCGTGTCTTTCGGTAAGTAGTCCGCCAGGTTATGGACGGTCAAAGTGCGGGAACCGATGACTGCAACACGCATACACATTCCTCCTAAAAAATTAGATGCACAATAGCATCATCGTACATCTATTCTACACATTTCTGTCGAAAAATTCGTAATATGAACATATCATGTAGCTACCGTGAGGCGATAATATGGCGACAAAAAGTGTTTCGATACGAATAGAGGAGGAAATGCTGCGTAAGGCCGCTTATGTGGCGGATTACGAAGGGCGTTCCATCAACAGTCATATTTTGGTGTTGGTGCGCAAGAGCATTCAGGAATTTGAAGCCGTCCACGGTAAAATCGAAGACCCCATCCCACCGGATGTGAATGTGAAGCCGGTGGGGAAGCATCGGAAGGTGGTTGGGTCGGCGCAGTGACAGCAAAGAAGGGCGAACCCCCGGGGGACGCAGAGGTAAAATTCCCTCCTTCTACTC
>CAKTHW010000073.1 GCA_934565425.1 uncultured Oscillospiraceae bacterium | reverse complement strand
CCCCCCCCCCCCTCGGCATCCGCAGATGCCGAAATACTCCTGTGCTTCAAAAGCGCAGGAAAGGGTGAATTTCTGGCAACGCCAGAAAGAGGGGAAACCCTCGCCGGGGGTTTCCCCTCCGTCATGCTCTCCCCCAACGTCGTATCCCTTTCTGTCCTACAAGAAGAGCCGTATGCATCCGCATACGGCTCTTGTTCGCTTGCTTTGGAATCCAGGATCGAATTACTTCAGAGCGACCTTGCCGCCTACGCCTTCGATCTTCGCCTTGATTTCTTCGCCATCTTCCTTGGAGACTGCTTCCTTCAGAGTGGTGGGAGCGCCTTCGACAGCTGCCTTTGCGTCAGCCAGGCCCAGGCCGGTGACTTCGCGGACGATCTTAATGACCTTGATCTTTGCTGCTGCGTCGAAGCCTTCCAGGACGACGTCGAATTCAGTCTTTTCTTCTTCAGTTGCTGCTGCTGCGCCAGCGCCTGCTGCGGGTGCTGCCATTGCTGCTGCGGAAACGCCGAATTCTTCTTCCAGAGCCTTGACCAGTTCGGACAGCTCCAGGACGGACAGGTTCTTTACTTCTTCAATCAGAGCAGTAATCTTTTCGCTTGCCATGATAGTAACCTCCTAAAATGTAGATCAGTTCAAAATCAGACCGAGGTTTTTGAAATTTTCTCCTCGGCGTGGTGTTTGCCGAATGATTATTCAGCAGCGGGAGCTTCCTCTGCGGGAGCGCCGCCCTTGGACTCGACGATGGCTGCCAGGACAGCGGCCAGGCTGACGATGGGTGCCAGCAGGGTGCCCATGGCCTGTGCCTGCAGATCCTTCTTAGAGGACAGTGCGGACAGCTTTGCGATCTCGTCATCGCTCAGGATCTTGCCTTCCATGAAGGCAGCCTTGATGTGGAACTTCTCCTTCCCCAGCTGCTTTGCATAGTCAGCGATGATCCGGATGGGAGCGATGGGGTCTTCTTCGCCGGTGGCCAGAGAAGTGGTACCTTCCAGAACGGAATCCAGTTCCTGCAGGCCGGATGCATCCAGCGCACGACGAACCATGTTGTTCTTTACGACACCGTACTTGACCTCGCCCTCGCGCAGCTTTGCGCGCAGCTCGGTATCTTCTGCGACGGTGATACCACTGTAATCCACCAGTACACCAGACTGCGCATTCTTGAGCTGCTCGACCAGAGCGGCGACAACGGCCTTTTTAGACTCCAATACTTTTGCGTTAGGCATATTGATTTCACCTCACTATAAGAAAAATCCTCCGCGTCAGAAGGACAGGAGGATGGCACATTCAAGTTATAAACACCGATTGGTGTCATTTTTTCGAATATGCACTCTCGGCAGGCGGCTTGCGCCGTTAGACTTACGTGCCTGCTGTCTCTGAACGCGATGATTATTATATCACAGGACAGCGGATTTGTCAACCCGCTGTCCTGTTTTTTACGGTTCTTGCAAAAACTCTCTTAGTTGGACAGCTTTGCGGGGTTCACACGGACGCCAGGGCCCATGGTGGAAGCCAGGGTGCAGCTCTTGATATACTGACCCTTTGCAGCGGCGGGCTTTGCCTTGATGATGGCGCCGACCAGCGCGTTGAAGTTCTCTTCCAGCTTTTCTGCGCCGAAGGAAACCTTGCCGATGGGGCAATGGATGATGTTGGTCTTGTCCAGACGATATTCGACCTTACCGGCCTTGGCTTCGGCGACTGCCTTGCCAGCGTCGGGGGTGACGGTGCCGGACTTGGGAGAGGGCATCAGACCCTTGGGGCCCAGGGTCTTACCCAGACGGCCGACGAATCTCATCATGTCGGGCGTGGCGATGACCACATCGAATTCAAACCAGTTTTCCTTCTGGATCTTTTCCACCAGATCCATTTCGCCGACATAGTCAGCACCTGCTGCCTTGGCAGCTTCTGCCTGTTCGCCCTTAGCGAAGACCAGGACGCGGACGCTCTTGCCAGTGCCGTTGGGCAGGACGATAGCGCCACGGACCTGCTGGTCAGCGTGACGGCCGTCAACGCCCAGCTTCATGTGCATTTCGACGGTCTCGTCGAACTTTGCCTTTGCGGTCTTTTCCACCAGATCCAGAGCTTCATTGGTGTCATACAGGGTATTGGCTTCGATCAGCTTGACGCTGTCCTGATATTTCTTACCTTTCTTCATTTGTCAACTACCTCCTTATTCACCGACGATGACGCCCATGGAGCGAGCGGTGCCAGCGATCATGGACATAGCAGCTTCCAGGGTAGCGGCATTCAGGTCAGGCTTCTTCAGCTCTGCGATCTTCTGGACGTCTGCCTTGCTGATGGTGGCGACCTTGGTCTTGTTGGGTTCACCAGAGCCGGATTCGATGTTGCAAGCCTTCTTGATCAGAACGGCTGCGGGGGGAGTCTTGCACACGAAGGTGAAGGAACGGTCGGCATAGACGGTGATCTCGACGGGGATAATCAGACCGATGTCCTTCTTGGTGCGTTCATTAAATTCCTTGGTAAAACCGGCGATATTGATGCCGTGCTGACCCAGAGCGGGGCCGACAGGGGGGGCGGGAGTTGCCTTACCTGCGGGGATCTGCAGCTTGACAAAGCCGGTAACTTTCTTTTTGGGTTTCTGTGCCACGAAGAGCACCTCCTTATTATGATTCAAACGTAAAATTCATGTTTTGGAGCGGGAGGACGTTCACTCCTCCTCTGCGTATTCTACCTGATCCAGCCCCAGCTCCACCGGAGTCTCCCGGTTGAACATGGATGCCACGACCCGGATGCGTTCCTTTGCCGCGTCCACTTCCTCCACGATGCCGTAGTAGTCACTGAAGGGACCGTCAATGATCTTGATGCGGTCGCCCGGCTGGTATCCGGTGACCACTTCATTCCGTTCCACGCCCAATGCCGCGATCTCCTCATCGCTGAGGGGGATGGCATCGTTGCCGGAACCGACAAAGCCGGTCACGCCGCGGATGTTGCGCAGGATATGCCATGTCTCATCGGTCAGGATCATCTTGACCAGGACATAGCCGGGGAAGGTCTTTCGCTCATATTCTTTCGGGCCTTTGTCCGTCATCTCCGTCACCTTTTCCATGGGGATCTTCACCTCATTGATCAGGTGGTGGAGGTTCCGGTTGTCCACATGCTTGGTAATGGCGCTTGCCACCGTGTTCTCATAGCCGGAATAGGTATGGAGCACATACCATCTTGCGATCTCAGACATAGCGTCACCTTAACCCTTGAACAGGTTGATCAATGCCCGAATCACTGCGGCGGCTACGCCGTCCACGATCCAGATAAAGACCCCGATGACCAGGATACACGCCGCAACCACCAGGCAGGCACGAACCAGTTCCTTGCGTTTGGGCCAGACGACCTTCTTCAGTTCCACTTTCATTTCGTGGCACCAGTTGGAGAACCGTCTCCAGGTACGAACCAGAGCGTTGGGCTTCTTTTCCAGATCCTTTTCTTCGGATCCTTTTGCTTTTTTCGTCATTCAAACACACCCTTCTCAAACTTGTCGTACACTGGGATCACTTGGTTTCGGTGTGTTCCGTATGCTTTCTGCAGAACGGGCAATACTTGCTCATCTTCAGACGATCAGGAGAATTCTTCTTGTTCTTCATGGTGTTGTAGTTTCTCTGCTTGCACTCGTTGCATCTCAGGGTGATCTTAATGCGAGCACCTGCTTTTGCCTTAGCCATTCTTCGGCACCTCCTTAGCTTATCATGTTCCGCTTCACGCCAAAAAAGCCGGACTTCCGGCAGGTGACCTGAAGCAGGTTTCTGTCGAACGTCCAGCACAAAGCCGACCCACCCCAACCGATGGCCGGGACGAGTCCTCTATTTCGTTGAGCCGCTCGGCAGAATGGGTTCTGCCTCCCTGATCCAGCGCCGCGACCGGAGTCAGGGCACAACAAAGGCGGGCCCGGTACACTGAACCAGTGTCCCTGTCGGTGATCCGCCTTCTCACAGGTAGAATTAGTGTATCACGTTTTCCCCGTCCCGTCAAGGCTTTTTGCCTTTTTTCGATAGTGCATCCAGTTGCAGAAGACCAGCACCAGGGACAGAGCCCCCAGGTAGCCGAAGACGGGATAGATGGTGCTGATGAGGTCGCCGAAGCCCACCAAACTGGCGGCAAAGGCCACGGCCACCATGGCCACTAAAAATGCGGTCTTGTGCTGGCGGACGGGTGAGTAACGCAGGCTGAGATAAGTCTCCAGCGCCACGCCGCAGGACAGAGCTGCCCCGTAGATACCGAACAGGAGGAGCAGGCCGTAGGCGTAACCCAGGCTGCGGTTCATCTGGCACACCAGCTCCAGCATGGGCATTTCCGCCTCCACCGACGGTAAGTAGAAGGACAGGGAGGCCAGGACGCTGACGGCGATGAGCACCAGCAAAAACGTCCCCAGCAAGATCCCCTGATAGACCCGCTTCCGGCTGGGCACCAGATCGCCGAAGGGAGTGAGGATGCCGATGGAGCCGAAGATGTTGTAGGCCACATAGGTCACCGCTGCCACCCACCAGCAGGGCAGCATGGGGTTGTCGCTGCCAGTGTGGGAGAGGGTGAACTGGTCGACCCCGAAGTGTGCCAGTGCCGCGATGGCGAAGGCCACGGTAGCCAGGACGATGACGGGCACGCAGACAGAGAAGGCGGCGGCAACGCCATCCAGTCCCCGCAGCGCCAGTAAAATCACCAGGACGCCAAAGGCCAAGCTGGCGCACCAGGCGGGGATGGTGGGAAAGAGCTGGTGGAGGAGGGCTCCTCCGCCGGCCACCATGATAGCCACTACACTAAATAGGAACAGGCACTGCAAAAAAGCCATGGTGTGGCGCAGCCACGGGAGGTTCCAGCGGATGACGGTCTCATCCAGCTCCTGGACGCCGGACATCTGCGCTAACCGGATGAGCAGGATGCCGCAGAGGGCGAACAGGACGGCGGACACCGCCAGTCCGGCAAAGCCCCAGCCGCCGAAGCAGCCAAAGAACTGCCACAGCTCCTGGCCGGACACAAAGCCCGCCCCCAAAAAGCAGCCGGCGAAGAGAAAGGCCAGCTTGGGTACGCTCAGTTGTTTCACAAAACCACTCCCCTTTTTCAATCTGTCACACTATATCATATTCCCCTCCCCTTGAAAAGACACGGAATCACGCAAAAACACAGAGCGGAGGGCGAAGCTCCGCTCTGTGCTGGGGATTGCGGTTATTTGCCTTTGTAGCTGGGCGGGTTGCCGGGGAACTTTTTGATGCCGTATTGCTCCGGCTTGCCCACCATCTTGCGGTGGGGCTCCCGCTGTTGGATTTCCGGCTCCCCTTCGGTGCGCACCCGGTTGCCGCCCTTGTAGCTCAGGTCGGGCAGGGGCACCACCGGCGGTTTGCCTGGGGTGACCTTGCCCCGCTTGGCGTAGCTGTCCGGGATGCGGACAATGGGCTGTTTCCCCTCGTAGTTGGCCTGGGAGGTGAACTGGATCTTGCCGCCGTAGCGCTTGATGTTGGCTCTCCCCCGCTCCACGCGGATGCGGATGACCGGATCCTCGCCGGGGACAGTGCGGCGCTTGCCCTTGTAGCCGTTGTAGTCCTCGATGGCCAGGCGACCGCCGTAGAGACGTTTTTCCGCCTTGTTGCCGTGGTGGACTTTGGGAGCTGCCAGGCCGAACTTGGCAGGCTTGGCCACCGATTCGCCGCCCTTGTAGGCCTTGACCGGTTTGGCGAACATCTTGCCGCCGTAGTACTTGGACACCTTGGCTCTGCCGCGATGGGACAGGGGCATGGTGGACTCGAACCGGGCGGGTTTGGCTACAGAACCGCCGCCTTTGTAGCTGGTGACCGGCTTGGCGTGGAGTTTGCCGCCGTAGTATTTGGATGCCTTCGCTCTGCCGCGGTGGGACAGGGGCATCGTGGACTCGAACCGGGCGGGTTTCGCCACCGAACCGCCGCCTTTGTAGCTGGTGACTGGTTTGGCGTGGAGCTTGCCGCCGTAGTATTTGGACGCTTTCGCTCTGCCACGGTGGGACAGGGGCATGGTGGACTCGAACCGGGCGGGTTTGGCCACGGAACCGCCGCCTTTGTAACTGGTGACCGGCTTGGCGTGGAGTTTGCCGCCGTAGTATTTGGACGCCTTGGCTCTGCCCCGGTGGGACAGGGGCAGGGTGGATTCGAACCGGGCGGGTTTCGCCACGGAACCGCCGCCCTTGTAGGCCGCCTGCTTCACCGGCAGGCTGGGGACGCCGAAGCGGCGTTGGCTGCGTCGGGTGCCCTTGTGGCTGAGGGGGTCGGTGTGGACGAAGCGGGCGGAGGTGGCGCGGGAGGCGCCGCCGGTGTAGCGCTGGGTGGAGACCGCCACCAGCTTGCTGCCGTAGCGGGATTTCCGACCGGTGATCTTCCGGTGCCGGTGCAGCTCCGCCGGAACAGGGATGCCGACGGACGCAGGATTCTTCTTCCGTCCCCGATAATTGGTGAAGTGGATGGGCAGGCGCAGGTTTTTGCCATAGCGCTTGCGTCCCTTCTTAGCCATCTTGTGAGAGGGCATGGGGGTGCCGTAGCGCATATCCTCCCCGTAGCTCCGGCGGCGGATGCCCGCTTTGATCCAGCTGCGCAGGATGGCGAACAGCGCCAGGGCGATGGCCAGGATCAGAGCAACGATGCCGATGGTGGTGCGGACGGGGTATTGCTCATATGGATTTGTATTGATGGCCTGGGCGGAGCCGGTACACAGCGCCAGGGCGCAGGCCAGGGTCAAGCCCCAGGTCATCCGTGACCACAGTTGTCTCATGGTGTTTCCCTCCAGGGGTAGTGCTCCACTTATTATGCCACACTCCCTGGAAAAAAGAAAGGGAGAATGTGGGAGTGCTGGACAGGAGGCGGTAGAGGATGGTACAATATACTATCACTTCATTTGCAGAGAAACGAGGGACGTTATGCGCATTATGGCCATCGACTACGGAGACGCCCACACCGGCGTCGCCATCTCCGACCCCACCGGGATGCTGGCGGGCTGGACGACCACCATTGACAGCCGGAAACAGGATGTGGTGGTGGAGCAGCTGCGGGCGATCATCGCCGAGTGGCAGGTGACGGAGCTGGTGCTGGGGTATCCGAAGAATATGAACGACACCAAGGGCGAGCGGGTGCTCAAGAGCGAAGCGCTGGCTCAGCGGCTGACCGAGGAGACCGGGCTGCCCGTCCACCTGTGGGACGAGCGTCTGACCACCGTGGACGCCCACCGCATCCTGTCCGAGAACGGACGGCGGGGCAAGAAGCGCAAGCAGAAGGTGGACGCGGTTGCGGCCACGTTGATCTTGGAAGGCTACCTGGGCTTCCGCCGGAATCAGAAAGGGAGGGAATGAGGATGTTATTTGACACCGACGACAACTATGTGGTACTGGAGATGACCGGCCCCGACGGCAAAGAGCGGCGGTACGAGCTGCTGGACATCGTGGAGTTTGAGGGCGTGGCCTATGGCGTGTTCTGCCCCCAGGAGTTCCCCGAGGATGGGGACATCATCCTCCGCCTGGAGGGCGAGGACGCCCAGAAGCCGGAAGGGTATGTGCCGGTAGAGGACGATGGCATCGCCCAGGCGGTGTATGACATCTTCCACCTGAAAAATATGTCTTCCTTTGATTTTCAGACTTATCTGGAGGGGGAATGACCCCTTTTCGATGAAAAAACAGCAGGACAATATGTCCTGCTGTTTTTATTTGCGTTATCTCCGGAACCCCGGTTTCCACTCCCAGACGCAGCGGATGACCCGACCGTAGGTGATGGCCAGGGCGATGCCGCCGACAAAGAGGAGGAGGTACTGGAGGGCGCCGCCGGGTGGGTAGTAGGAGACGATGGTCTCACAGACCCAATAGACCACCACGGAGCAGATAATCAGGATGGCGTTCCGCTTCTTCTCCCCCTCCCGCCAAGGCAGGAGGACGAAGATCAGCAGGAGGATGACGCCAGGGAAGAACAGGTCGCTCTCACCCCAGACGAACCACTCTTTTAAGATCTCCATGGCTT
>CAKTHW010000072.1 GCA_934565425.1 uncultured Oscillospiraceae bacterium | reverse complement strand
TTCATAAGGTGTACCCCTCCCGTTCTAACGTCTTCCGCAGGCTGCCCCGGAGGCGGTACATCCGTTTGGCCAGGGCGCTGTGGGTGAGGCCGTAGGCTTGTTCCAAATTTTTGAGCGGTTCCCCGTTCCAGTAGCGGCGCAGGAAGAGCACCCGGTCGGACTGGGACAGGGACGCCAGCCAGTCATTCAGCACCTGGGTCAGCTCCCCTTCCTCTAATCGCCGCTCCGCCGTCTCGCCGGAGGGGATGCACTCCTCCAACTCGCTGAACAGGGCTTCCAGCCCGGCGTACCGCTTCTGGGTGTGGTCTCTGCGCCACCGGTTGATGGCCAGGTTGCGCACCACCCGACCCAGCCACGGACGCAGCCGCTGAGGGCGCAGGGGCGGGATGGACGTCCACGCCTGCTGATAGGTGTCGCTGACGCACTCCTCCGCGTCCTCCCGGACGGTCAGGATGTTCTGGGCGATGCGCTGGCAGAAGGGGCCGTATTTGGCGCCGGTCTCGGCGATGGCGCGTTCGTCCCGGTTCCAATATAAGGTGATGATCTCGGAATCCTCCATGGGACAACCTCCTTTCTTGTCTCCTGAAAGGCCTTTCACCTAATAAGACAACATTTTGATGGGAATGTTCCCGCGTTTTCAAAAAATTTGCCGCACTCCCCCTACTATACCCCATCCGCCCCCGCCATGCAAAAACAACTTTTGCAAAACGTCTCCAAATCAGGTACAATAGGGGCAGGATACCACGGAAAAAAATCACTTTGGAGGTTTGTCTATGAAAGCATTGGAAGGTCTGAAAGTCCTGGATTTCACCACCCTGCTCCCCGGCCCCTACGCCACCCTGGTGCTGGCGGACTTGGGCGCGGAGGTGCTCAAGGTCAGCTCCCCCAGCAAGCGGGACATCGTGTTGGAGTATGAGCCCTTCGTAGAGGGCACCGACATCGCCGCCAACGAGGCTTGGCTGGGGCGCAACAAGCGGAACATCTTCCTGAACCTGAAGAACCCGGAGGCCATCGCCATCGTCAAGCGGCTCATCCAGGAGTATGACATCGTCATCGAGCAGTTCCGCCCCGGCGTCATGGAAAAATTAGGGCTGGGCTACGAGGCCCTGAAAGAAGTCAACCCCGCCCTCATCTACTGCTCCCTCACCGGCTACGGCCAGACCGGCCCCATGGCGAAAGCCGCCGGTCACGACTGCAACTACCTGGCTCGCAGCGGCAACCTGGCCATGGCAGGCTACCGGGACGCCGGCCCCGCCCCCATGAACATCCAGATCGCCGACATCTGCGTGGGCTCCATGAACTCGGTGGTGGGCATCCTGGCGGCAGTCCAGTACCGCAACCGCACCGGCAAGGGCCAGTACATCGACGTGGCCATGCTGGACGGTCTGGTGCCCTTCACTGCCATGGACGGCACCCGCTTCCTGGCCACCGGCGAGGACTGCGGCAGAGAGTCCCGTCGCCTCAACGGCGGTTCTCTGTACGGCTACTACGAGACCAAGGACGGCGAATATCTCAGCGTCGGCTCCCTGGAACCCAAGTTCTGGGCGGCCTTCTGCACCGGCATCGGCTGTCCTGACCTCATTGAAGGCACGGTGGAGCCGGAAAACATCGACGCGGTGCGGGAACGGGTGCGCGGTGTGCTCAAGACCAAGACGCGAGACGAGTGGACGGCCATCTTCAAAGAGCTGGACTGCTGCGTGGAGCCGGTGCTGTCCCTGAAGGAGGCGCTGCTGGAGGACGAGCACATTCGGGAACGGAACCTGGTTGTCGAGGTGGAAGTCCCCTGCACCGGCGGCAAAAAAGTCAAGCAGCTTGGCTCCCCCATGAAGCTGTCCGAGTGTCCCGTCACCTACGACCTGGGCGGCTACCCGCTGGGCTATCACACCCAGGAGGTCATGGGCGAGCTGGGTCTGGACTACGACGCCCTGAAGGCAGCGGGCGTATTCGACTAAGGAGAGACGAAATCACAAATGGCAAAACTCTACTTTAAATACGGCGCCATGGGCTCCAGCAAGACCGCGCAGGCGCTCATCACCAAATTCAACTACGAGGAGCGGGGCATGAAGGTCTGGCTCCTGAAACCCTCCACCGACCAGCGGGACGGCATCCATATGCTCCACTCCCGCATCGGCCTGGAAGCCCCCGCGGAGGTCATCGGCCCGGAGGACGACATCTACGAGCTGTACACCCAGCGGGATCACCCTGACGTGGTCATCACCGACGAGTGCCAGTTCTTTACGCCCCAGCAGATCGACCAGCTCCGCCGGCTGGTGGACGAGCGCAATCTGCCCGTCCTCTGCTTCGGCCTGCGGACGGACTTCTTGACCCACCTCTTCCCCGGCTCCCTGCGACTGTTCGAGCTGGCGGACTCCATCACCGAGATCAAGACCATCTGCGAGTGCGGCTCCAAGGCCACCGTCAACGCCCGCATCGACGCCAATGGGCACGTGGTCACCAAGGGCGAACAGGTGTTCCTGGGCGGCAACGACAGCTATCTGGCCATGTGCCACTCCTGCTGGAAGAAACGCATCGCCCAAGAAGCAGCAGAGGGGAGAAAGCAGGGGTAACTGCATTTAAATCGTCATTTTCACGAAAAGAAGCCGCTCTTTCCGCACTTCTTTTGCCCAAAATGCTTGAACTTCCTTCACTGACGTGCTATAATCTGTAACTGTCCAGGAGAAATGGACAAATTCAAAGGAGGAAATGAAACAATGAAAAAGTTTTTCGCTCTGATCCTGTCTCTGGCCATGGTGCTCAGTCTGGCAGCCTGCGGCGGCGGCAACACCACCACCGGCTCCGCTGCTGACGCTTCTGCGCCCGCTGGCTCCACCGCTGCACCCACCACCGCTGCTGGCGACTACCAGGTCGCTATGATCACCGACTACGGCGACATCACCGACCAGTCCTTCAACCAGACCACCTATGAAGCCTGCAAGGCTTTCTGCGAAGAGAACAACATGAAGTTCAACTACTTCAAGCCCGCTGGCGACTCTGACGCAGAACGTGTGGCTATGATCGAGTCCGCCATCGACGAAGGCTACAACGTCATCGTCATGCCCGGCTACGCTTTCGCCGGCGCTATCAAGGAAACTGCTGGTACTTACACCGACACCACCTTCATCGCTCTGGACGTCAGCGCTGCTGACCTGGGCGACGACTACACCGTCCCCTCCAACCTGTACTGCGCTGTCTATCAGGAAGAGCTGTCCGGCTACATGGCTGGCTACGCAGCAGTGAAGCTGGGCTACAAGCACCTGGGCTTCCTGGGCGGCATGGCTGTTCCCGCTGTCGTCCGCTTCGGCTATGGCTTCGTCCAGGGCGCTGACGCAGCTGCTACCGCTGACAAGCTGACCGACGTGAAGGTCGAATACGTCTATGGCAACAAGTTCGCCGGCGATCCCGACATCACCGCTTACATGGATAACTGGTACAAGACTCTGGGCGTTCAGGCTGTCTTCGCTTGCGGCGGCGGCATCTACACCTCTGCTGCTGAAGCTGCGGCAAAGGTCAAGGACGCAAAGGTCATCGGCGTTGACACCGACCAGTCCGGCATCATCGACAGCGGCTATGGCAAGGGCATGACCATCACCTCCGCTATGAAGGGTCTGGCTCCCACTGTCAAGCATATGCTCTCCGAAGTGGTCGCAGGCAACTTCAAGAACTACGGCGGCAAGATCGAGACCCTGGGTCTGGTCTCCGGCGACGACGTGGAAGCAAACTATGTCCAGCTGCCTCTGGCTACCACTCAGTGGGGCGACGGCTTCACTCAGGACGATTACAAGGCTCTGGTCGCTGACATGTTCGCTGGCAAGATCACTGTCTCCAACGACGTCAAGAACCAGCCCGAAGTCAAGACCGCTCAGGTCCAGTACTACGACAACATCAAGTAATCTGAATCTCTCGCACAACCGGAGGGGCAGGCGTTCGCCTGCCCTTCTTTTTTATGAAAAAGTCTAAATAAGTTTTGAAAAAGCGGTCGTTTTATAGTACAATATTACCGGAAGATACCCTAACATTTTTTCGCAGGCGAAAAGAGAGAAAGGTCGTGACAATTTGGAACAGGCATATGCCATTGAAATGCTGCACATCACCAAGCGTTTCCCCGGTATCGTCGCCAACGACAACATCACCCTCCAGCTGAAAAAGGGCGAGATCCACGCGCTGCTGGGCGAGAACGGCGCCGGCAAATCCACCCTCATGAGCGTCCTCTTCGGGCTGTACCAGCCGGAGGAGGGGGTCATCAAGAAGGATGGCCAGGTGGTCAGCATCAAGGACCCCAACGATGCCAATGATCTGGGCATCGGGATGGTGCACCAGCACTTTAAGCTGGTGGAATGTTTCTCCGTCCTGGACAACATCATCCTGGGTGTGGAGCCGTGCAAGCACGGTTTCCTGCAGAAGGACGTGGCGCGGAAAAAGGTGCTGGCCCTGTCCGAGAAATACGGGCTGGCGGTAGACCCGGACGCCCTGGTGGAGGACATCACCGTGGGTATGCAGCAGCGGACGGAAATCCTGAAGATGCTCTACCGTGACAATGAGATTCTGATCTTCGACGAACCCACCGCCGTGCTGACGGCCCAGGAAATTGACGAGCTGATGCAGATCATGAAGAACCTGGCCGCCGAAGGCAAGAGCATCCTCTTCATCTCCCACAAGCTCAACGAGATCATGTCTGTGGCCGACCGGTGCTCCGTCCTCCGCAAGGGCAAGTACATCGGCACGGTGGACATCGCCAACACCACCCGGGAAGAGCTGTCCCGGATGATGGTGGGTCGTGACGTGGACTTCGTCGTCCACAAGGAACCGGCCAAGCCCGGCGAGACCATCCTGGAGGTGGAGAACCTGACCGTCCCCTCCAAGCTCCACCACAACGACGCGGTACGCAACGTCAGCTTCAACGTCCGAGCAGGCGAAATTGTCTGCATCGCCGGTATCGACGGCAACGGCCAGACCGAGCTGGTCTACGGCCTCACCGGTCTGGAGCAGCCCAAGGGCGGCAAGATCACGCTCAAGGGCCAGGACATCACCCACGCCCCCATCCGCAAGCGCTCCACCTCCGGCATCAGCCACATCCCCGAAGACCGCCACAAGCACGGCCTGGTGCTGGACTTCACCCTGGAGGACAACATGGTGCTCCAGCGCTACTTTGAGCCGGAGTTCGTCAACGGCGCCGGCTTCCTCAAGCGCAAGGCCATCCGCGAGTACGCCATGCGGCTCATCGAGCAGTACGACGTCCGTTCCGGCCAAGGCCCCGTGACCATCGCCCGGAGCATGTCCGGCGGCAACCAGCAGAAGGCCATCGTGGCCCGGGAAATTGACCGGGACCCAGATCTGCTGGTAGCCGTCCAGCCCACCCGTGGCCTGGACGTGGGCGCCATCGAGTACATCCACAAGCAGATCGTCGCCCACCGGGACAGCGGCAAGGGCGTCCTGCTGGTCTCCCTGGAGCTGGATGAGGTCATGGCTCTGGCCGACCGCATCCTGGTCATGTTCGAAGGGGAGATCGTGGGCGAGCTGGATCCCAAGACCACCACAGTGGAACAGCTGGGTCTGTATATGTCCGGCGCAAAGAGAGAGGGAGTGAAATCATGACAAAAGAACGAACCCCGCTGCTGCGCAACAAGACCGTGCAGGCGCTGCTGACCTCCCTGCTCTGCATCCTGCTGGGTCTGCTCATCGGCTTTGTTGTGCTGCTCATCATCAATCCCAGCGGTGCCGGTAAGGCCATCGCCACCATTTTGAAGAACTTCATGACCTACGCCAACGCCGTCCCCCAGAAGAAATACCTGGGCAACACCCTGGCCAAGACGGCTCCCCTGGTCATGTGCAGCTTATCCATCCTCTTCGCCTTCAAGGTCGGTCTGTTCAACATCGGTGCCGCCGGTCAGTACGTGGTGGGCGCTGGTGCCTGTCTGTACTGCGCCCTGGCCTGGGGGCTGCCCTGGTACGTGTGCCTCATCGCCGCCATCCTGGCCGGTGCCATCCTGGGCGCCATCTCCGGCCTGCTGAAGGCTTACTGCAACGTCAACGAGGTCATCTCCTGCATCATGCTCAACTGGATCAGCCTCTATCTGGTCAACACCCTCTTGAGCCAGGTGAAGGAGGAGGCCAGCCCCTACACCCTCACCTTAGCCTCCACCAACCCGGACGCCTTTTTGCCCAGTCTGGGTCTGGGGAAGCTCTTCAGCAACAACCAATACGTCTCCATCGCCATCCCCCTGTGCATCCTCATCAGCATCGCTGTGTGGGTCTTTTTGGAAAAGACCCGCCTGGGCTACGAGCTGAAGGCCACCGGCGCCAACAAGGACGCCGCCCGCTACAGTGGGATGCGGGAGAAGAAGAACCTCATTTTGACCATGGCCATCGCCGGTGCCCTGGCTGGCATGGGCGCTGCCTTCCTCTTCCTGACCGGGTTCGAGCAGTGGCAGTGCACCCAGTCCACCGTCCCCGCCATGGGCTTCAACGGCATCGCGGCAGCCTTCCTGGGCGGCCTGCACCCCATCGGCTCCATCTTCTCCTCTTACTTCATCCAGCACATCACCAACGGCGGCGCTTACGTGGACAAGACCATGTACTGCGCCCAGATCTCTGATCTGATCTCGTCCATCATCATCTACCTGTGCAGCTTCGGCTTCTTCTTCAAGTACGTCCTCAACAAATGGCTGGATCGCCGGGAGGAAAAGCGTGCCAAGGAAGCCCAGGCGGCTGCTGAGAAAGGAGGCCAGGCAGAATGATCCTCTTACTGCAATACACCCTCATCTTCGCCTCCGTCCTCCTGCTGGTGGCGCTGGGCGGCTGCTTCTCCGAGCACTCCGGCATCATCAACATCGGCCTGGAGGGTATCATGGTGCTGGGCGCATTAGGCGGCGCGCTGACCATGAAGTTCCTGCCCGCGGACACTCCGGCGCTGGTCATGGTGCTCCTGGTCATCCTGTCCTCTATGGCACTGGGCGTGATCTTCTCCCTGCTCCTGGCTGTGGCCGCCGTCAACTTCAACGCCGACCAGACCCTGGTGGGCACCGCCATGAACCTGCTGGGCGTGGCTGCCGCCACTGTCTTTGTCAAGGCCATGAACACCGCCGAGAGCGTGGACAATGTGTCCTCCACCATCCAGTACATCAGCGCCAAGAACGCCTTCCTGTGCCGCATCGGCGGATTCGACTTCAACTGGTTCATGCTGGTGGCCCTCATCGCCCTGGTGCTGTCCTACATCGTCCTCTACAAGACCCGCTTCGGCCTGCGCCTGTGCGCCTGCGGCGAGCATCCCCAGGCGGCGGACTCGGTGGGCATCAACGTCTACAAAATGCGCTACGCAGGCGTCATGATCTCCGGCGTCCTGGGTGGTCTGGGCGGCATCGTCTACATCACAGCAGGCGTCAGCGAGTGGAAATTTGAAAACGGCGTGGCTGGCTTCGGCTTCCTGGCGCTGGCCGTCATGATCTTCGGCCAGTGGAAGCCCACCAGCATCGCCCTGGCCGCTCTGCTGTTCGGCCTGTTTCGGGCGCTGTCCAACGTCTATTCCGGCTTCCCCCTGCTGGCTTCTCTCCAGCTGCCGGGCGCCTTCTACAACATCCTCCCCTACCTGATCTCCCTCATCGTCCTGGCCTTCACCTCCAAGCAGTCCCGAGCGCCCAAGGCGGAGGGTATCCCCTACGACAAGGGAGGACGCTGATGCTGACCGCCCAGGACATCTTTGTGGTGGGCGTGGCAGGCGGCTCCGGCAGCGGCAAGACCACCCTGACGGAGAACCTCATCCAGCGGTTCTCCGACCACATCTGCGTGGTCCATCACGACAACTACTACAAGCCCCACGACGACATCCCCTTCGAGGCGCGCACCAAGCTGAACTACGACTGCCCCGACGCCTTCGAGACCCCCCTGCTGGCGCAGCAGCTCCGGCAGCTCCGCCAGGGGCAGCCGGTGGACTGTCCCACCTACGACTACGCCAATCACACCCGTGCCAAGGCCACCGTGCGCCTGGTGCCTCAGCCGGTCATCCTGCTGGAGGGCATCCTCATCTTCGCGGAGCCGGAGCTGTGCGACCTGATGGACCTGAAGGTGTTCGTGGACACGGACGCCGACGTCCGCCTGGCACGCCGGATGCTCCGTGACCTGGAGGAACGGGGCCGCAGCGTCCGCAGCGTCATCGACCAGTGGCAGGACACGGTGAAGCCCATGCACGAGAAGTACGTGGAGCCGTCCAAGGGCAACGCCGACATCATCATCCCCCACGGCGGCCGGAACTCGGTGGCGTTGGACTTGATCGTCGGACGCATCGAACGCCACCTGCGGGAGTGCGGTCGATAACCCACACAGAAAACCCCTC
>CAKTHW010000071.1 GCA_934565425.1 uncultured Oscillospiraceae bacterium | reverse complement strand
GCCCATGGTGTCATAGATAAGGCCGCCCTCCTCGTAGTGGGGGGGCAGAGCGTCCGGATGGTAGTACACCAGGGGCTTGCGCTGGTAGGCGAAGTCGAACTGGACGCCGGAGTAGTCGGTGACCATCAGGCTGGATTCAGTCAAGATCTTCTCATAGCTCATGTCGCCCGTGGCCGGAATCAGCTCCACATAGTCGTTCCGGTCAAAGTCCTCCAGCTGCGCGCTCATGGCCGGGTGCAGCAGGTAGGTGATGCGGTAACCGGTGCGCTTGGCGCAGTCAATGAGCCGCTGGTCGTTGATGAGGGTGTTGTAGATTTGATAATAGGTGCTGTTCTTGAAATTCTCGTTGTGGGTCTTTTTGATGTTGGCGATGCTGGAATTGACCACGTTGCGCCGCCAGGTGGGGGTGATGAGGATGAGCTTCTGCTCGTTGCTCCTCAGCCCGTCATACCGAGCCAGGCCGGTCATCTTCAGCACCGAAGGGTCATAGCCATAAATGGGATGGCTCAGGTTCTCCAACTCGAAGGGGGAGGCACAGCAGTACAGGTGGGTGTTGTCGAACTGCCGGTTCTGGTACTGGGCGATCTTCTGGATGGTCAGGCCGTGCTGGATGCAGATGACGTCGCCCCGCATCAAATCCTTGTTATAGGGACGGAAGCTGGCCATGGGGTCAAACTGCGCAGTGATGTTGGCGTGGGTGGCCAGGAGGGCTTCCGCCAGCAGGCAGATGAGCTGGCAGCGCATGGTGCCGTAGACCAGGATGTGCTTCTTGTCCTCCCGAACCAGCCGTTCATAGTCGGGGCTCTCCTTCCGGACGATGTAGTAGATCTCCACGTCCTTCTGATGCTTCCGGCAGTACTGGTACATATACTCGCCGTTGTCGCCGGCCTTATACAGCTTGTCGAAGGTCACCCAAATGTGCCGCTTGCTGTACGCCGGCTTCTTCTTCCAATAGCGCAGCCGCAGCCAGAACCCAGCCAGTGCGTGCTTCCACCCCGCCTGATCCTTCTTCCGGGCGGCATTCCAGAACAGCAGCTCCCGCTTCATGTGGAACTTCCGATCCACCTTCCGGATGGCCAGCTTGGAACGCCCCAGCTTGCTCAGCATCCAGTTATCCCGGAACATCCAATAGGCGTAGGGGTTGTCCGGCATCATCCGGGAGTTGGGCGTGTCGAAGGTCAGGTTGAACTGATAACGCCGACCCTGGAACTCGTAGAAGAACTGCAAGCTCTGGTTGGGCTTGCTCCGCTCCACGGGGATGTGGAACTGGAAGGGGCACTTGTGCTGGAAGGTGAAGCCCAGGCATTTCACTAACGGGTACACCTCCAGTTCTTCTGCCGGATAGGTGGTCACGTCCTTGCCAGCGGTGCAGACGGCGTAGGCTTTGAACTGATCCCGTTCCAGCCAGTCTGCCATGCCGGCGTTGGCGTCGATGTGGAGCATCCCGTCGTAGTAGTTGATGAGCCGGATGCGCAGCAGCTCTCGGCTGCTGGAGGCCAGGACGGCCACCTGGTCGGCGTCTGCCACCTGACCCACCCCGGTCTGGGGGTGCATGATGGCCAGGTAGTTGTTGCCGTCGTCGATGATGTTCCAGGTCATCCCCATCGCGTCCGCCTTCGCCCGCAGCAGGAGCAGGCGAAGGGCACGGTTGGCGTTGGCGTAGGAGGTGATGGAGCGGTTCATGATGACCCCGTTGTCCACGTAGCGCAGCGCCTGACCGGTGACGTTCACGAAGTGGAGCACCTCGTCCTTTTCCTTCAGGATGCCCTTGGTGCGGTCGTTCAGGTTGCAGTTGTACTTGGAGTAGATGAGGTAGTAGCAGGCGTACTGCAAGAACCGAGGCACGTTCTCATAGGTCGTCTGCGCATGCTCCAGCAGGGGGAGCATGAAGTTGGTGATGGAGTCGTCATACCACCAACGCTGATATTGCAGGGGGTTGGTGGAGGTGTTGTCCTCCAGGGAGACGGTATAGTAGTAGTGGAGGGACTGTGCCAGGCAGTACTGGGGGTGCTCCAGCTGGAGCCGCAGCAGAAAGTCCGGCAGGGCGTCCTCGTGGAGGGTCTCGTTGAACTGACGTCCCTCCAGGATGGCGCGCTGGAAGAAATAGGCGTTGAGGTTGAGCTGCAACCGGTTGGGGGTCAAGTCCAGACGCTCCACCGGGTCTGCTTCCTTGGGCTGGGAGCTGCCGCCGTAGGGCACCAGCTCACCCAGCTCATTGCGCAGGGCAGGCTGGCAGGAGACCATGTGGGTGGGCTGGCGGCGGAAGAGGCCGGACACCTTTTTGTAGATGTTCCCGCTGTACTCCGCCGTGGCCAGGCAGAAGTTCACATACGTGCCCTCCGCCTGCCGCAGACCCGCGTTGTAGGCCGCACCGATCTCCGCCTCCTCCATGGGGCAGTACCGGACGTTGTCCTGTCCCTGGCACAGCTGTGCCACTTCCTCGGAAGCGTGGGGATCGACGACGATGAGCTGTACGTCCTTGTCGAAGCCGTCGTTTGCCTTGAGCTTGGCCAGCGCCGTCTCAAAGGCGGCGTCGTGGTCTACATATAAAATGGTTGTGAATGTCCACTGTTTCATGCGTTCTCTCCCTTATCTGCCGCCGCTTCCTGTGCCTTCCAGCTGTCCATGAGCTGCTGGTACATCTGGGGCAGATCCAGTTCCGGTTCCCAACCCAGCCCACGGAGCTTGTCGCCGCTGAGCCGCATCTTCACGTCGGGGGCGTAGCCGTATTTCAGGGCGTCCTCCGGGATGTCGAAGCGCACCTGGATCTTGCCGCCGCTCTGGTCGGCGATCATCTGAGCCATGTCCCGGATGCGGATGTTGGTCTTCTCGTTGGCCACGTTGTATGCCTCACCGTTGACGCCCCGCAGCAAAATGGTCAGCAGACCCCGCACGCAGTCGCAGGTGGCGCAGTAGTTGCCATAGGACTTGCCCTCGGTGTGCAGCACGATGTCCTCACCCTTCATCAGACTCCGAGCGAACTGGGCGAACACACGCCCCTCGCTGGTGCTCACCCCAGCGCCGAAGGTCTGTGCCAGGCGAGCGATCTTCACCGGCAGCTGATACTCATGAGCGTACGCTGCGCACAGGCACTCGCACATCCGCTTCCCCTCCGGGTAGCAGCTGCGCACCTGGAGCACGTCCACCCGACCGTAGTCGGACTCGGTGACGCAGGGCAGGTTAGGGTCGGGAGTGCCGTACATCTCCATGGAGGAGATGTAGACCATGGAGGTGACCTGCTTGGCCACGGCGAATTTCAAAATCTGTTCCGTCCCGCCGATGGCGGTGGCGATGGTCTCCACCGGACGGGTCACCATCTCTTTGGAGGCGGTGACGCTGGCGCCGTGGATGATATAATCCACCGAACCTTCGTAGGCGATGGGGTCCCGCACGTCGCCGATGACCAGCGCTACATCTCCCCGGTCCAGCAGGGAGCCGTAGAGGTGTTTCGCTTTGTCGATGTTGCGCACCATGGCCAGGATGGTCATGTCACAGTCGTGGATGCGGTTGACGGCGGCCAGGGCACGGACGGCGTAGGAGCCGACGAGACCGGTGGCGCCGGTGACCAGGACGGTCTTATGGGAAAAGGCACTCCAGTCCAGGCCGCAGGCGGCGATGTGCTCCAGCTCCTGCTGACAGACCGGATCCTTGGGGTGTTCGATACAAGTCTTCCTCATGATGTTGTGAAACTCCTGTTGGGTGGCTCAATAGCCAAAGATCTGTTTGTTTTCCTGTGCCTCTACAAAGGACTTGAACATATAGTAGTCGGACGGGGTGGTGATCTTGATGTTCTCCGCCGGCCCGGTGACCGTGTAGAGGGTGTGACCGTACTCCATCATCATGCTGGCCGAGTCGATGAAATCGCCCCGTCCTTCGGAGAGGGCACGGCAGTGAGCGCCATACAGGTCGCCCAGACGGAAGCTCTGCGGGGCGCGTGCCATAGCGCAGCGCTGACGGGGGATGATCTTCTGGATGGTGGGATCGTCCCCGCTCTCGTCCATCATCATGATGGTCTCGATGGCGCTGCTGGTGGTGATGGCGTTGCCGTGAGCCTGGACGCAGGCGATGTTGTCCGAGATGACCTGGGCGTTGACCAGGGGGCGGACGCCGTCGTGGACCAGGACGATGGTGTCCTCAGGGCAGTGGTCGTGGAGGGCTTGGAGGCCGTGGTAGATGGACTCCTGACCGGAGGAGCCGCCGGGGACGACCCATTTGACCTTGGTGAAGTTGTTCTTCTTCAGCAGCATCTTCAGGTGGTCGATCCAGCTGGCGATGCAGACGACGACGATGGCGTCGATGTCCGGGTGATATTCAAACTGCTCCAATGTATAGAGGATGATAGGCTTGCCGTGGAGGGGCAGGAACTGCTTGGGCATGGTCTTGATGTTCATGCGGGTGCCTGTACCACCGGCAAAGATCAATGCAGCATTCATAAAAACACGCTTTCCTTTGTCGAAATAGGGGTGGGATACATATTGTTTTATTATAACACAGGGAGGGGAAAAGTCCACCCGTTTTTCGGAAAACAACGTGGTTATTGTTGACAAGGGTGAAAAAACGTCTTAAAATAAAATTAAGTATGTCACAGACCCAACGCAATGGACGATGAGAAAGGAGGCAGTTTCGATGCGGACAAAACGGAGACAAAAGAAACGGACATCCCCACCGTGTGTCAGGAAAAAATATCCACTCCACCGGACTGCCCCAGGGGCGGCACCGGCGGTCTGACCCACCACACAGCGTGTAGGGACACGAGGTGTGGTGGTTTTTTCATAGAAAGGAACGTATATGATCGAGATCAAAGGAACCTACAACACCGCCCTGGTCTTCTGCGATGAGCTGGAGCCAGGCGCCCGCGGCCAAATTCAAACCCTCTGCGACCAACCCTTCGCAGCGGGCAGCAAGATACGCATCATGCCCGACGTCCACGCCGGGGTGGGCTGCACCATCGGCACCACCCTGACCATTGGGGACAAGGTGGTGCCCAACCTGGTGGGGGTGGACATCGGCTGCGGCATGGAGACGGTGCCGGTGTCCGGCAAGCGGATGGAGCTGGAGCGGCTGGATAAGCTCATCTACAGCAAGATACCGTCCGGCCTGACCGTCCGGGACACTTATCACCCCTACAACGACCAAATTGACCTGACCCAGCTCCGCTGCGCCCACGCCGTGAACCTGGATCGCGCCCGCAAGAGCATCGGCACCCTGGGCGGCGGCAACCACTTCATCGAGCTGGACGTGGACGAGGACGGCCAGCGCTACCTGGTCATCCACTCCGGCAGCCGTCACCTGGGCTTGCAGGTGTCCCACTACTACCAGGAAGCTGGGTATCTGGCGCTGAACCGCCGGGACAAGCAGTCCATCGAGGCACTCATCGAAAGCTTGAAGGCGCAGGGACGGGAAAAAGAGATTTCTAAGCAAGTGAAGGCCGCCAAGAAGCAAGTCTTGACCGACATCCCCAAGGCGCTGGCCTACGTGACCGGCGACCTGCTGGAGGACTACCTCCACGACATGAAGCTGGTGCAGCAGTTCGCGGAGCTGAACCGGAAGGCCATGGTGCGGGAGCTGGTGAAGGGGATGAAGTGGGACACCGAGGAACCTTTCACCACCATCCACAACTATATTGATGTAGAGCACCGCATCCTCCGCAAGGGCGCGGTCTCGGCCCAAGCGGGGGAGACCCTGCTCATCCCCATCAATATGCGGGACGGCAGTCTCCTCTGCGTGGGCAAGGGCAACGAGGACTGGAACTGCTCCGCACCCCACGGCGCAGGCCGTCTGTTCAGCCGCGGTGCGGCGCGACAGCAGTTCACCGTCTCCCAGTTCCGCAAAGCCATGGGGGACATCTACACCACGTCGGTGCGAGCGGAAACCCTGGACGAGTGCCCCATGGCTTACAAGAGCATGGAGACCATCGTGGAACAGATCACGCCCACTGCTGAAATCTCCAAGGTCATCCGCCCCATTTACAACTTTAAGGCGGGGGAGTGACGGGGTGAGCTGGTAATGATTGGATGCTATCGTGGTAAATTGAGAGAAAACGCCTAAAGAATGGAGATTGCACGGCTGGTCGTGACGCGAGAAAGAAAAATTTATGCAAATTTTTTTGCGAATGGGGTAGATTTTACGGGAAATATCCGTTAGAATAATGGAGTTGAAAGATAAACTTGCAAATTTTTATAAGGAGGAATCTTCTGTGAATCCTATTATGTGTGCAGGCAGAATGCAGAAAGTCCATTCTGATATCCGTGGTCCTATCTTCCAGGAAGCGAACCGCATGAGCGCCGCCGGTATCCCCATTTTGAAGCTGAACACCGGCAATCCTGCAACCTTTGGTTTCAAGATGCCCGACTCCGTCCGCAACGCTCTGGTAGAGAATGCGGATAAAGCCGTTGCTTACTGCGACCTGAAAGGTATGCCCGCCGCCCGTGAGGCCATCTGGGCTTATGAACAGAGCAAGGGCATCACCAGCTTCACTCCTGACGATATCTACATCGGCAACGGCGTCAGCGAACTGGCTCCCATGTGCCTGACCGCTCTGCTCAACCCCGGCGATGAGATTTTGATCCCGTCCCCCAGCTACTCCCTGTGGACCAACGCCGCTTACCTGGCGGAAGCCACGCCGGTGTTCTACCGCTGCCACCAGGAGAACAACTGGCAGCCCGACCCCGAGGAGATCAAGAGCCTCATCACCGAGCGCACCCGCGCCATCCTCATCATCAACCCCAACAACCCCACCGGTGTCATCTATGGCCCTGAGCTGCTGAAGGAACTGGTGGAAGTGGCTCGCGAGAACAAGCTGCTCATCTTCAGCGACGAGATCTATGACCGTCTGCTGCTGGGCGACGCCGTTCACGTGTCCACCGCCTCCCTGTGCCCCGACCTGCCCGTCATCACCTTCAACGGCCTGTCCAAGAGCCACGTGGTCTGCGGCTTCCGCTGCGGCTGGATGTGCGTCAGCGGCCCCGACGAGCTGACCAAGGACTACAAGGCAGCCCTGACCGCTTTGGCCGCCATGCGTCTGTGCGGCAACGCCCTGACCCAGCTGGTCATCCCCGCCGCCCTGGAGGACTCCGCCTACACCAAGCAGATGATGAGCCCCGGCGGCCGTCTGTACGAACAGAGCAAGGCTGCCTGTGACGCCCTGGAAAAAATCCCCGGCCTGACCTTCGTCCGCAACCAGGCTGCGTTCTACGTCTTCCCCAAGCTGGACATCGAACAGTTCGGCATCACCGACGACCGGAAGTTCGCCCTGGATCTGCTCCACGAGAAGCACATCCTGCTGGTGGCCGGCAGCGGCTTCGATTGGCCCGAACCCGACCACTTCCGTCTGGTCCTGCTGCCTGAGGCACACGAGCTGAAGAAGGCCGTCGAGGACATCGGTGACTTCCTGAGCACCTATCATCAGTAATCATTGGAACCTTCCTCTATTCCTTTCATTTTCGCCAGCCGGCATCGTTTTCGATGCCGGCTGGTCTTTTTTTGCGTTTGGGGTGGGAAGGGGGTTGACAAGTGAACGAACGTTCACTATAATAGCATACGAAGTGAACGAACGTTTACTAAAAGGAGTGAAAATTATGCACTACATCCGAAGCCAACGCTATGACACCCCCCAGTTCACCGAGAAGATGATGGGGCCCAACCCCATCAAGCTCACCGAAGAACTGATGCTGGAAAACCGGACGCCAAAAGGTGCTGTGGTCTGCGACCTGGGCAGCGGCCAGGGCATCACCTCGGCCTTCCTGGCACAGGAGTACGGCTTCCAGGTCTACGCCTGCGACCTGTGGAGCGACCCGGCGGAAAACCAGGCGTTTTTTGACCAGTTGGGATTGACCCACGAACAGCTCATCCCCGTCAAGGCGGACGCCCTTGCTCTGCCCTTTGAACCGGCCTTTTTCGACGCCGTGGTCAGCGTGGATTCCTACAACTACTTTGGTCGAGACCCGGACTTTTTGGGTCAAAAACTGCTGCCCTACGTGAAGCCCGGCGGCTACCTCTACTTCGCCATCCCCGGCATGAAGCAGGACTGCCACGACCACCTGCCCCCCGAACTGCTCCTGTCCTGGACGCCGGAACAGCTGGAGTATATGCACGACGTGGCTTATTGGCAGCACATGATCTCCCAGACCGACGGCATCGAAATTTTGTCCGTGGCGGAGATGGAGAGCAACGAGGAAGTGTGGCAGGATTGGCTGAAACAGGAGAACGAGTACGCCATCGGTGACCGGAAAAGTATGAACGCCGGTGGGGGAAAGTACCTGAATTTCATCCAGATCGTGCTAAAAAAGCACCTTTAAGCAAAGAATCCCCCAAAATGGAAAAGGGGTGCCCAAGGC
>CAKTHW010000070.1 GCA_934565425.1 uncultured Oscillospiraceae bacterium | reverse complement strand
CCTGCGGGTCACCGACGGGGCCATTCGTGAAATTATCACTGGTTACACCCGCGAATCTGGCGTCCGTCTGCTCCAGCGGGAGCTGGCGGCGGTGTGCCGGAAGGCGGCTATGGAGCTGGTGACCACCGACGCCAAGCGGGTCACCGTCAACGGGGACAACCTGGAGCACTTCTTGGGCATCCGGCGTTATCATCCGGAAAAGCTGGATCACACCCCCCAGGTGGGTCTGGTCAACGGCCTGGCCTGGACCAGCGTGGGTGGGACCCTGCTGGAGGTGGAAGTGAACGTGGTGCCCGGCTCCGGCAAGGTGGAGCCTACCGGCAACCTTGGTGACGTGATGAAGGAGTCCTGCCACTCGGCCATCTCCTATATCCGCTCCCGCACCAGCCAGCTGAACATCGACCCGGACTTCTACAAGACCAAGGATATCCACATCCATTTCCCGGAAGGCGCCGTACCCAAGGACGGCCCCTCCGCCGGCGTGACCATCACCACCGCCATCGTCTCCGCCCTGACCAACACGCCGGTGAAGGCCGACGTGGCCATGACCGGGGAAGTGACGTTGCGGGGGAGAGTGCTGGCCATCGGCGGGCTGAAGGAGAAGACCATGGCGGCCTATCGCAACGGCATCCAGACGGTCATCATCCCGGCGGAAAACCAGAAGGATTTGGAAGAGATCGACCAGACCGTGCGGCAGGCACTGCACTTTGTGCCGGTGGAGCAGGTGGACGAGGTGCTGGCGGAAGCGCTGGCTTACCCGGTCACCACCACCGACGCCAGCAGCGACGTGCCCGCCCTCCCGTTAGAAGACAGCCCCGCACAGCCTGCCGCTGTGGGGCTGCAGCAGTGAGGTAAGAGATGAATCTACACAACGCGGAATTTATCCGCTCCTCCGCCAGCAAGAAGGATTTTATCCGAGACGGCCGTCCCCAGATCACCATGGCCGGCCGCTCCAACGTGGGCAAATCCTCGGTCATCAATCGTTTGCTGGATCGGAAGAATTTTGCCCGGGTGGGCAACGCCCCCGGCAAGACCAGTCAGGTGAACTACTTCTTGATCGACAAGAAGGTCTACTTCGTGGACCTGCCCGGCTACGGCTACGCACGGGTCTCCCACGCGGAAAAGGCCCGCTGGGCACGGCTCATGGAGGATTATTTCGCCGACGGGCAGATCACCGTGGGGCTCCTCATTGTGGACGCCCGCCACAAGCCCACCGCCGATGATCAGACTATGGCGCAGTGGTTCCACGAGACCGGATGTCCCTTCATTGTGGTGGCAAATAAGCTGGATAAGTTGAAGAAATCCGAAATTGAGGGCAATTTACAGCGCATCCGCGAGACATTGGAGCTGGCAGAGGACGAGAAACTCATCCCGTTCTCGGCGGAGAAGGGGACAGGGAAGCAGGAGCTGTTGACGGCTTTGTTTGATAACCTGTAACCGTTTTTCATGTCTCACAGAGTTCCGGCATCTCTGATGCCGGAAAAAAGTGTAATCCGAAAAAACTGGCGGCGTGTACGTCAGTTTTTTCTCTTCTCAGCCGGGTAAGTGTGCGAGCGTAGCGAGTGCATGCACCCGGCTGCATTTCTCGATAAAATGCTTGCATTTTATCGAAAGGGCGAAGCCCTTTATGCACAAATTTGAAAAAACCTCTTTACAATAACACTTTATCGTGGTAATATATTAATGCATTTTGAATTTCCTCTTTGTGAGGAGCGATCCAAACTTAGAAAACTACTTAGGAGAGAAGCACTATGAAGAACATGAAGAAATTTGCCAGCCTGGGTCTGGCTCTGGCTATGATGCTGTCCCTGGCCGCCTGCGGCGGCTCCAAGGCTCCCGCCTCTTCCACCACCTCCGCCGCTCCTGCTGACGGCTCCGCTGCCGCTGCTGCAAGCGATCTGGAATACGTCAAGGGCAAGGGCAAGCTGGTCGTCGGCATCACCGATTTCGCTCCCATGGACTACAAGGACAAGGACGGCAAGTGGATCGGCTTCGACGCAGACAACGCCACTGCATTTGCCAAGTCCCTGGGCGTTGATGTGGAGTTCATCGTAGTGGACTGGGACAACAAGATCATGGAGCTGGACTCCAAGAGCATCGACTGCGTCTGGAACGGCATGACCCTGACTGACGAAGTCAAGAACTCCATGGAGACCTCCAAGCCCTACTGTGGAAACGCACAGGTCGTGGTCGTCAAGGCCGCTGACGCTGACAAGTATCAGGACACCGACAGCCTGAAGGATCTGAAGTTCGCCGCTGAAGCTGGTTCCGCTGGCGCAGATGCGGTCAAGGCTCTGAACCTGGACTGCACCGAGCTGAACACCCAGGCAGACGCTCTGATGGAAGTCGAAGCCGGCACCTCTGACGCCTGCGTCATTGACCTGCTGATGGCCGGCGCCATGATCGGCGAAGGCACCAGCTACACCGACCTGACCTACACCGTCAAGCTCAACAGCGAAGAATACGGCGTTGGCTTCCGCAAGGGTTCTGACCTGGCAGCCGCTCTGAACGACTTCTTCGCCGCTTCCTACAAGGACGGCTCCCTGAAGAAGACCGCCGAGACCTATGGCGTTCAGGAATCTCTGATCGCACAGTGATCGGCACGGCCATTCATTTATAATGTTATCCATCGCAAAGGCAGAGAGATCCCTCTCTGCCTTTGTGGAGGTTTTCGGAAGCGAGGTTTTCATTGATGTTCCTAACCGTCACCCTATCCCTGTTCGAGGGCTTAGCCGTCACCATCAAGCTCTTCGCGCTCACCCTCTTGTTCGCTCTGCCTCTGGGGCTGGTCATCAGCTTCGGCTCCATGAGCAAGGTGAAGGTGCTGCGCTACCCGGTCAAGACGCTGGTGTGGATCGTCCGAGGCTCCCCCTTGATGATCCAGCTCCTCATCGTCTACTACGGCCTGCCCATCGTCTTCGGTATCCCGCCGCTGCCTCGTTTCCCGGCAGCGCTCATCGCGTTCGTCTTTAACTACGCCTGCTACTTCTCTGAAATTTATCGCGGCGGCATCGAAGCCATCCCCAAGGGACAGTACGAGGCCGGTCAGGTGCTGGGCATGACCAAGAATCAGATCTTCTTCAAGGTCGTCCTCCTGCAGGTGGTCAAGCGCATCGTGCCCCCCATGTCCAACGAGATTATCACCCTGGTCAAGGACACGTCGCTTGCCCGTATCATCGCCGTGTACGAACTGATCTGGAGTGGCCAGGCCTTCATCAAGAGCGCCGGCATCATCTGGCCCCTGTTCTACACCACGGTGTTCTACCTGGTGTTCAACGGCGGTCTGACCTTGCTGTTCGGTTACATCGAGAGAAAACTTGATTTCTTCAAGTGCTGAGGAGGATAGAATCATGGCGATGTTAGATGTGAAGAACATTAGTAAGAGCTTCGGCGCCACCCGCGTCCTGGAGGACATCAGCTTCTCCCTGGAGCAGGGGGAGACGGTGGCGGTCATCGGCGCCTCCGGCAGCGGCAAGACCACCCTGCTGCGCTGCCTGACCTATCTGGAGCACGCGGACAAGGGCACCGTGGCCATCAACGGTCAGACGGTCTTCGACGCCGCCAGCCAGCACAAGCTCACGGACAGCGAGCTGCGGGATCGGCGGCTCCACTTCGGGATGGTCTTCCAGTCCTTCAACCTGTTCCCCCAGTACACGGCACTGGAGAACGTCATGCTGGCCGGTCAGCTGCTGGCCAAGGAGCGGCCGGACTACAAGAGCCGCAAGAAGGAGATCAATCAAGAGGTGGAGGCCAAGGCCGAGGAGCTGCTGGCCCAGGTGGGGCTCAGCGACCGGATGGGGAATTACCCCCACCAGCTCTCCGGCGGACAGCAGCAGCGTGTGGCCATCGCCCGTGCGCTGGCCCTGGAACCGGACATCCTCTGCTTCGACGAACCCACTTCCGCCCTGGACCCGGAGCTGACCGGGGAAGTGCTCAAGGTCATCCGCTCCCTGGCGGAGCGCAAGATGACCATGGTCATCGTCACCCATGAGATGGCCTTCGCCCGGGACGTGGCCGACCGGGTCATCTTCATGGATCAGGGCTATATCGTGGAGCAGGGGAAGGCGGAAGAGGTCATCAACAACCCCAAGGAGGAGCGCACCAAGCAGTTCCTCTCCCGATACGCATCGGAACAGTCTTTCTCCTAATCTTTTTGCAAGGTATCATGCATCCAACGGCGGAGCGCAGGGGCGTTCCGCCGTTGGATGCTTGTTTGTGAACGCACAAACACACCCAGATTTTTGCTGGACTGCTAGTTTGCGCACGAAATAGGGAGGAGGTGGAAATTCTGTGACCAAAACGGGGTCGGTTTTGAGAGAGAACGGCAAAAAGGGAAAAAAGTTGGTTGGTTTTTTGGGCAAAATGACGAAAAAGCTTAATCCGTCCCTGAAAGACAGATGCAAGAACAAAGCACGTGATTTCCTACGAATGTCTTTCAGGCACGGACAAAATGTGACGGATTCCTTTCCAAACTGTGAATTTTCTGCGACAGTGCCCCTTCTTTCTGGCGATAATCCCACTTGCCAAATCGGATGAAAGTGCGTAAAATAACAGTACATTTTAATAATGGTTCACCAGGGCGTTTTGACCTCTCTTGCCAGAGCGCCCAAATCAAAACAGGAGGAAACAACACAATGAAAAAGTTAACAGCACTCGTGCTGGCACTGTGCATGGCACTGGGCCTGGCCGCTTGCGGCGGCTCCAAGGACAACGGTTCCGCAGCAGGCAGCACCGCAGCAGCCAGCGGCGATACCGTCAAGATCGGCGTGTTCGAGCCTCAGTCCGGCGACAACGGCGCAGGCGGCAAGCAGGAGATCCTGGGCGTCCAGTACGCCAACTCCGTCGCTCCCACCGTCGAGATCGGCGGCAAGACCTACAACGTCAAGCTGGAGATCGTTGACAACGAAAGCTCCAACGACAAGGCCGTCAGCGCAGCCAGCCAGCTGGTCTCCAAGGGCGTCTCCATGGTCCTGGGCTCCTATGGCTCCGGCGTCTCCATCGCCGCTTCTGACACCTTCAAGAATGCCGGCATCCCCGCTATGGGCATCACCTGCACCAACCCCGCAGTCACCGCTGGCAACACCCATTACTTCCGCGCTTGCTTCATCGACTCCTTCCAGGGTCCCGTCCTGGCTAACTATGCCTATGACAACCTGAAGGTCAAGAAGGCTTATTGCCTGAGCAAGCTGGGCGACGACTACTCCGGCGGTCTGGTCAGCTACTTCACCAAGCAGTTCGAAGCCAAGGGCGGCGAAGTGGTCAAGGCTGAGTTCCCCGAAGGCAACAGTGACTTCACCTCTTACATCGCCAACGCAAAGAAGGAAGGCTGCGGCGTCTTCTATGCTCCCATCTCCATCGAAGCAGCTCAGCTGGTCATCAACCAGGCAGCAAGCCAGGGTCTGGGCATGCCCCTGCTGGCAGGCGACACTTGGGACTCCAACGTGATCCTGGAAGCCGCTAAGGGCACTGACGTTGAGATCGACGTCACCACCTTCTATGCTGACGGCACCAACAAGGACTTCGAACAGAAGATCAAGGACTGGATCAACGGCGACTCCACCAACCTGAAGAACAACGGCGGCAACGACACTCTGTCCGCTGTCACCGTCATGGGCTATGACGCATACATGGTCGCTCTGGAAGCTCTGAAGGCAGCTGGCAGCACCGATCCCGCAGCAGTCATGAAGGCTCTGCCCACCGTCTCCTATGACGGCATCACCGGCACCATCTCCTTCGACGAAAACGGCGACGCAAAGGTCAAGACCGCTTACGTCAAGACTGTTGACACCAAGACCGGCACTTGGGTCGGCGGCGGCTCCGTCACCATGGACGAATAAGATCCAGGTCTAAAACGCGATCTACGTCGGCACACACACAAGTATTTCACGCGCAGCCGCGCACGCAAACCATTCTTCCGAGGAGGAACAACATGAGCTTTATTCAGGAAAACCTGCCCTTCCTATTGGCAGGTATCTCCGTAGGCGGCCAGTACGCTCTGATCGCCATCGGCTACACGATGGTATACGGCATCCTGCGCCTGATCAACTTCGCACACGGTGACGTGTTCATGGTGGCGGGTCTGGTCATGGTCTACGCAACCACCGCTCTGCCATTGTACATCTCTATCCCACTGGTCATCATCCTGACCGTCATCCTGGGTGTGGCCATCGAAAAGGTGGCCTATAAACCCCTGCGGACCGCACCGAGAATGTCGGTCATGATCTCCGCCATCGGCGTGAGCTATCTGCTCCAGAACCTGGCTCTGTACGTCACCGGCGGCCTGGCCAAGGTCTATCCCCAGATCCCCGGCCTCTCCGCCAACGTCACCATCGCTGGCGCTTCCACCAAGTGGGTCACCATCATCACCCCCATCCTGACCATCATCCTGGTGGTCATCCTCACCCAGCTCATCAACCACACCAAGATCGGTATGGCCATGCGCGCTGTCTCCCGTGACTTCGAGACCAGCCAGCTGATGGGCATCAAGATCAACAACGTCATCAGCATGACCTTCGTCATCGGCACCTTCCTGGCTGCCATCGGGTCCCTGCTGTACTTTACCAATTATCAGTCCGTCGTCCCCACCTCCGGCGCTATGCCCGGCCTGAAAGCCTTCGTGGCTGCGGTCTTCGGCGGCATCGGCTCCATCCCCGGTGCGGTCATCGGCGCGTTCATCATTGGTATCTGCGAAAACATCATCAAGGGTCTGGGTTGGACCACCTTCTCCGATGCGTTCACCTTCGCCCTGCTGATCGTCGTCCTATGTGTCAAGCCCACCGGCCTGTTCGGTGAGAAGGTCACAGATAAGGTGTAAGGAGGGTATGGAAATGACAAATAAAAAAGCCAAGACCCTGCGCACCATGTTGGCCATCGTCCTGTTTTATATCTTGCTGTTCGTGTTGGAGCAAGTCGTCCCGTCTTCCTCCATCCTGTTCCCGGTCCTGAAGAAGACCGCCGTCTACGCACTGGTGGCCGTCTCCATGAACCTGCTCAACGGCTTCACCGGCCTGTTCTCTCTGGGTCAGGCAGGCTTCATGCTGCTGGGCGCTTACACCTACGCCATCATCATGGTCCCCGAAGCCTCCCGCGAGAGCGTCTATCGTATGTTCAGCGGCGAGCACTGGGTCAAGTTCTCCCTGGCCGACATTTTCGGCACCACCGGCCCCGGCGCTGTGGTGGGCATGCTCATCGCCCTCATCCTGGGCGGCTTGGTGGCAGCCCTGTTCGCCTGGCTCATCGGCCTGCCCGTCCTGCGCCTGAAGAGCGACTACCTGGCCATCGCCACCCTGGGCTTTGCGGAGATCATCCGCGCCATCTTCCAGTGGGATAAGCTGGGCCCCCTCACCAACGGCGCAAACGTCCTGGGCGGGTTCCCGTACTTCAACTCCACTGTGGCCTACTTCCTGGTGGCCGGCGTCTGCATCGCCCTCATCGTCCTGCTCATCAACTCCACCTACGGCCGCGCCTTCAAGGCCATCCGTGACGACGAAGTGGCAGCAGAAGCCATGGGCGTCAACCTGTCCCGGCATAAGATGATGTCCTTCGTGGTCAGCTCCTTCTTCGCCGGCATCGGCGGCGGTCTGCTGGCTATGTACCAGTGCATGGCGCAGGCCAACAACTTCAAGACCAACATGACCTACGAGATCCTGCTCATCGTCGTCATCGGCGGCATCGGCTCCATCTCCGGCTCCGTCATCGCCAGCTTCCTGTTCACCGCTTGCAACGAATGGTGGCTGCGCTTCCTGGACGACGACTCCCTGGGCATCTTCCTCTTCCGCGGCGGCTTCCGGAAGGTCGTCTTCGCCGTGGTCATCATGGTCATCGTCCTGTTCTTCCGTCAGGGTCTGATGGGAGATAAGGAATTGCCGGATAAGTTCCGGGATTGGAAAGCAAAGCTCCAGCGCCGGAAAGAGAAGAAAAAGGAGGCAGTGAAATGAGTGAAAACGTCCTCCGTGTGGAAAATGTAACCATGCAGTTCGGCGGCGTCGTGGCCGTTGACAATATGAACCTGGAGGTCAATCAGGACGAGATCGTCTCCCTCATCGGCCCCAACGGCGCTGGTAAGACCACCGCCTTCAACGTCATCACCGGCGTCTACGCCCCCACCAACGGCTCCGTCTACTTCCAGGGGAACAAGATCATCGAGAATCACCCCCAGGGCAAGATGAAGAAGCTGTACAAGGGCGAGCACGCAGGGGAGTACACCCACGTGCTCCAGCCGACCCCCGATAAGGTCACCAAGCTGGGCATCGCCCGTACCTTCCAGAACATCCGTCTGTGGAAGTCCCAGACCGTCTTCGAAAACGTCCTCATCGCCAAGCACTGCCGCGTCCACGCCGGGATGCTCTCTGCCACCTTCCGCATGAACAAGGCGGAGGAGAAACGGCAGCG
>CAKTHW010000069.1 GCA_934565425.1 uncultured Oscillospiraceae bacterium | reverse complement strand
TTGTAGATGGGGTCGGGGAGAATTTCACGCTTGGGTACGTTTCCTCTTCTAGGCACTTTACTTCCCTCCTTCACAGTATGATTTCATAGGTACTCGAGAGCGGTTCTCGTTCGGAGAGCCGCTTCCGTGTGAGACAAGTGCCTGCTTGTCCAGTGCCTGCCAGAGGTCTACCCATATCCCGCAGCTGTGTGATACACAACCCGATAAATATATGATAAACGACTCCTGGCAAGGCTTGCGCCTTGCGCTCAGAGCGCAAAAGTGCTTTAAAATAGTGAGTTTTGCTCGGGTCTCAAACCAAAAAACAGATTACTTCTTGGTCTTGGGACGCTTTGCACCGTACTTGGAACGAGCCTGCATACGGCCGGAGACACCCTGGGTATCCAGAGTACCACGGATGATGTGATAACGCACACCAGGCAGGTCCTTGACACGGCCGCCACGGATCATAACGACGGAGTGCTCCTGCAGGTTGTGGCCGACACCGGGGATGTAAGCGGTGACTTCGTAACCATTGCTCAGGCGCACACGGGCGATCTTACGCAGTGCGGAGTTGGGCTTTTTGGGGGTTGCGGTACGAACAGCGGTGCAAACACCTCTCTTCTGGGGAGAAGGCTGATTGGTCTCTCTGTCCTTCAGAGTGTTCTTGCCCTTCTGCAGTGCGGGGGAATTGGACTTGTAGATGGAAGTCTCTCTGCCCTTACGAACCAGCTGATTAAAAGTAGGCATATTAGATTTCCTCCTTTCTTCAAAGATACAATAGATTTATTTTAACAGCTGTGAGGAAGATTATTCCTCCTGCCGCTAAAAACTTTTCTGGCAGGCGCAACGCCTGGGGCGGCTTGGGTGGAACATCGTGGTCGATTTTCCTGGTTTTCTGTAATATCCCAAACCTACACAGTCTCTAATTATAACACTGCCCCCACACCCCGTCAAGGAAAACTTTTCACTGTTTTGCCCTGACTGGGGCGGGGGTTTTTCGTAATTATGTCAAAGTTTCCGGCCGGTGCCTCAATACTTGGGAGAGGAGAAGCCGTGGATGTACCAGCCGGCTGCGATGCGGCCGTTGCTCTTGGTGCGCAGCGTGTAGGTCTTGTGGCGGCATTCGTCGCTGCTGTTGCCCTCGGTGGTGACGATGGTGATCTTGCTGCCCTTGACCTTGCAGCTCTTGACGTAGCCGATGTGCTGGGAGGAGGCGCCGGGGTAGGTGGTGTAGAAGATCATGTCGCCGGCCTTGGGCAGGTACTTGCCCTTGCCGCCCTTGGTCTTGGACCAGGTGTAGTAGCGCTTCTGCTTCTGGTAGAAGTTGCGATAGTCCATGACCCGGCAGTACTTGGGGACGACCTTGGTGGAGGTCTCATTCTCCCGTGCGCACCAGTTGACAAACATAGCGCACCAGGCACCCTGGATGCCGTAGACGTAGCCGTACTCGGTGTAGTTGCCGCTGCCCTTCTTGTTGGTACCGGTGAGCTGGCTGAGCTTGTTGCCCTCGTGGTAGCCCACCTGGGTCTCGGCGATGGCCATGACGTTCTGGCGGGTGGTGCCGCTGAGCTTCAGCGCCATGAGGCGCTTGTAGAACTTGCTCTTCTTATAATATTTGGACACCTTCAGCTTGGCCGCGGTCTTGTAGACCTCGATCTCCACCTTGTGGGTGGCCTTGGTGTAACCGCCGGTCTCGGCGGCGGTGATGGTGATAACCACGGTGCCCAGACCCTTCATGGTGAGCTTGCCCTTCTTGTCCACGGTGGCCACCTTGGTGTCGCTGGACTTATAGGTGAGCTTGCCGACGGCCTTGGCCTTGAGCTGGTAGGTGCCGTTGGCCTTGTACTTCAGATCCAGGCTCTCGTCCACGCCGGTGATGGTCTGCTTGGCCTTGGTGACGGTGACGGTGACCTGCTTTTCCGCTGCCTTGTGCTGGTCGGTCTCCGCGGCGGTGATGGTGATGGTGGCGGTGCCTGCGGCCACCAGGGTCAGTGCGCCGGTGGTCTCTTCCACGGCGACCACTTCGGGGGCGTCGGAGGTGTAGGTCAGCGCGCCGTCACCGGTGGTGGCGGCGGTGAGGGCGGCGTCCTGGGTGTCAGCGGAGAAGGTGTACGCATCTTCCACGCCGGTGATCTCCTGGGCAGCCTTCTCCACCGGCTGGGTGGGCTGCTGGGTCTCGGTCTCTGCGGGAGCGGGGGTATTTTCTTCCGCCTCGGTCGCATATACCGTAACAGGTTCTTCGGTGGATTCTGCCGCAAAGGCGGTGGTCGGTGCGGCCAGGGAGAGGCTCATGGCCAGGGCCAGCACCAGGGAGAGAAGTCGTTTGTTCATAGGTCACTCGCTTTCTTTTCGTCTGATGGGTCTTGCTTATAAGATGATGAGCTGCTTGGGGGCGTGGGTGAGGATGCGGTTTCCAGTTTCCGTCAGGTAGAGCACATCCTCCGTGCGCACGCCGAACTTCCCGGGCAGGTACACCCCCGGTTCTGCGGAGATGACCGCACCCATCGGCAGCGGTTTGGTGTTGGAACGGTTGGCGTTGGGGCTTTCGTGAATTTCAATGCCCAGGCTGTGGCCGAAGCCGTGGCCGAAGTAGTCGCCGTAGCCGTGTTTTTTCAGCACATCCCAAGCGGCGTTGTGGACGTCGCAGCCGGGGACGCCCGCTTTTGCGGTGGCGATGCCGGTGAGCTGGGCTTCCAGCACGGCGTCGTAGACCCGGCGCATCTCGTCGCTGGGCTGGCCGATGGCCACGGTGCGGGTCATGTCGGAGCAGTAGCCCTGATATACGCACCCGAAATCCATGGTCACGAACTCGCCGGTCTGGATGGGTTTGGGGCCGGGGATGGCGTGGGGCATACTGCCGTTGGCGCCGGAAGCCACGATGGGCGGGAAGGAGTTGCCCTCCGCGCCGTGCTTCATCTGGAGATAGGTCAGCTGAGCGGCCACTTCGGACTCGGTGACGCCGGGGCGGAGGAAATCGCAGATTTCATCGAACACCTGGTCGGTGATGTCCTGCGCCTTCTGCATGACGGCCAGCTCCTCTTCTGTCTTGGAGCCGCGCAATTCTGTGACCAGCTTCCCCGCCGGAACCAGCTCGGTGCCCTCTGGGAACGCCGCCTGCATCTTCTGCCAGCGCTCCACGGTCAGGTACTGTTCCTCGATGCCCACCCGGTTCAGGTGGTGGTGTGCCAGCACCTGACTGGCCAGCGCCAGGTGATCCTGCTGTGGGGTCACCATGGTCACGGTGGCGTTAGCGACGGTGTTCTGGGCTAATTCAATGTAGCGGGAGTCGGTGAAGTAGTGGCACCCCTGCCGGGTGACCAGCACCAGTCCCTCCCCTTTCACGCCTACGGCGTAGTATTCGCCTGGCTCGCTGGTGATGCACAGGGCGTCCAGCTGGTAGGCGTCCAGCTGGGCGGTGATGGCGTTGAGATGGTTCATGAACGGGACACCTCCTGGTAAATGGCTTTCATGGTCAAGGCATCCTCGCTCTGGGTGCCGGATGATTCACAAATAAAGGTAGGGCTCCACCCGCGCCGGGCGATCTCCTCTGCCAGCGGCCGGAACTCCGGCCCCCAGCCCTCGTCGGAGAAGCGCAGGTGTTTCTGCTCGCCGCCTTTGGGGGTGAAGGCGATCTTGGAGAAGTGACTGTGGAACCGAGACGCCCGCGCCTCCCCCAGTGCGTCCGCCATCTCGTCCAGCATGGCCTTGCAGGCGTCCGCGCCGTTGAGTTCCCCCAGGGAACGGGCATATAAATGCCCAAAATCCACGCAGGGCACCAGCCGTTCATCCACCCCGCACAGCTCCAGCACCTCGGTCAGGTCGCCCAGCTGGTTGATCTTGCCCATGGTCTCGGGACAGAGGGTGATGTTTCCGTAACCCTGCTGGTCACAGGCGTCCAGGATGGCCTTCAGGTTGGCCTTGGCGATGTCCAACGCTTCCCGGCGGGTGCGTTTCATCAGCGCGCCGGAGTGGACGATGACCCGACCGGCCCCCATCCACTGGGCGGCACGGCAGGAGGCGGTGACGTAGCCGATGGACTTTTGCACCGTCTCCGGGTCGGGGTTGGCCAGGCTGATGAAATAGGGGGCGTGGAGGGACAGGGTGATGCCTACCTGAGCGGCGTTTTCGCCAATCTGCCGCGCCGTGGCCTCCCCTACCCGCACGCCCTTGCCGCACTGGTACTCGTAGGCGTCCAGGCCGATGGCGTGGAGCCAGGCGGGTGCGTCGGCGCTGGCTTTGCTGACGGTTTTAGTAAAGGTGTCGGAGTTTCCGGCTACGCCGAACAGGACGCTCATAGTCTCTCCCCTCTCATGCGGCAGAGCAGCCGGAAGGGCGCTTCGATGCCGTAGCGAATCTTGCGGAACAGGGTGTTCAGGGCGATGGGACGGATGTAGACAGCGCGGATGCCGGCGTTGTGGCCGCCCCAGATGTCCGTGAAGATCTGGTCGCCGATCATGATGGTCTCCGCTGCCTGGCAACCGCACCGCTCCATGGCCTGGTGAAAGGCGGCGGCGTGGGGCTTGCCGGCGTGGCTGATGTAGGGCACGTCCAGGTTGGCGCAGAACTGCTGGGCACGGTTTGGGCGGCGGCTGTTGGAGACCACAAAGAGGGTGATGCCCGCCTGATGCAGGGCGTCCCGCCAGGTGATGAGTGCTGGGTCAGGTTCCAGCTGACGGTAGCGGGTCAAGGTGTTGTCCAAGTCCGCCAGGACCAAGCGGATGCCTTTGCTGCGGAGCCAGTCCGGCTGGAGCCGGTCGAAGCCTGCCTCGATGCGGTCGGGGATCAGTGCGCCCATAGGGTTCCTCCAAAAATACTGCGAATTCGTTCCAATTCGGTAACAAACTGTAACTATTTCAGTCTATCACTTTTAGCGGACAAATACAAGGAGGATTTTGAAAATGTCGCGATCTTTATCACTTTTTCTCGCCCACGCTCCCACCACCAACTCACCTTCTCTCCCTCGTCCCTTCACCCCCGTCCCCATGGCCTACCAGGCCGCCCCAGACGGCCAGCTTTTACGGGCGGGACAGGGTGCGCTGCCTGCCGGCTGCGTCCTGATGGTAGGCGGCACCGCTCCCGCCTCTCCCGCTGGGCTGGACTGGTTCTGCCGCCAGGTGCTGGCGGAGTGTCAAGCCCAGCAGGCGGCGGGCGTGCTGGCCAACTGGGCGGAGACCGTGGACGGGTTCGCGTTGGCGCAGCGGCTGGCAGGGGTGCTGTCGGAGAATGGACTTTCCTTCACCGTCCCGGAAGCCTTTGCGGGGGCGACATCCACGGCGCAGGTCCTGGTCTCCTCCCAGCTCTCCGGCGGGACGCTGCGGGGGCGGATACGGGAGGCGTTGGCGCGGTACGGCGGCCGTGTGGTGCTGGCGTTGGAGTGCAGTCCCTTTGACCTGACGCCTCCCTGCCCGGACGGGCAAGGGGCGGCGCTGACGCTGCCGGAGCTGCGGGAGCGGTTCGCGCGGCATCGGTGCCGGGCGTGGTTCTCGGAAGACTTCTATTGTCAGTACGCCACCTATCGGGAGGCGGAGCGGCTTCACCTCATCTTATATGACAACGCTGCCAGCGTACAGGCGAAGCTGGATCTGGCGGAGGAGCTGGGGTTGGCGGGTGTTTTGGTGTGCTGGGAGGAGGTTGCGGGGTTTCAGCCGCCGGTCTGGTGAAAAAAACGCCCCTGTACGTGTGGTACGGGGGCGTTTTTGTGTCACAGATGAAATAAAACCCCTTGCGCCTGTGGCACAAGGGGTTTCGTTTACAACTTAGTAGAATCTTTTGCGATTCTTTCTGGCAGCTTCGGACTTCTTACGACGCTTCACACTGGGGCTTTCGTAATGCTCACGCTTACGGACCTCTGCCAGAACACCGGACTTAACGCAGCTACGCTTAAAGCGTTTCAGAGCGCTATCCAGAGATTCATTTTCTCTTACACGGACTTCAGCCATCTATTTTCCCTCCCCTCGAATATGCCCAGGGAGTCTGTGACAAGGGCATAGGAAGCATTATAACTAGCTTCATTGTCATCTAGTTTACGCCTCTCAACGCTCGTTGTCAAGGGGGCATTGCAGATTTTCGGCGATATGCCGGTAAAAAACAGTGAATTATTTCGCAGGCTTGAAGATCAGGTTGACCAGCTTGATCTTTCCGTCCTTTGCACGGACGACGATCTGCTTCACCAGCTCCTTGCCCTCTGCCTGTTTCTGGATGCGGCTGTCGGCCAGGGCGATGGCGACCACCTCGTCATCCTCCGCACCGGAGGGCACGACCACGTTGGCACGGACCTTACCGGCCACCTGGACGGCGATCTGGACCTCAGCGGCCACGGTCTTGGCCTGGTCGTATTCCGGCCAAGCCTGCTCGCATGCCATGCCTTCGAAGCCCAGGTGTTCCCACATTTCCTCGGCGATGTGGGGAGCGAAGGGGCTGAGCATGACCAGCAGAGCCTTCATGTCGCCCTTGGAGACGCCGTTGGCGTAGAAGTCGTTGACCAGGGACATCATGGTGGCGATGGCGGTGTTGAACTTCATGGCCTCGATGTCGTCGCTGACCTTCTTGATGGTCTTGTGGATGGACGGCTCGTTGGCGGGGGTGTAATCGGCGCTGTCGGTGCAATTTTCATGCAGGTTCCAGATACGATCCAGGAAGCGCTTGCAGCCCTTCACGGCGTCGTCAGACCAGGTGGCGGTCTTTTCGAAGTCGCCGATGAACATGATATACAGGCGCATGGTGTCCGCGCCGTAAGCCTTGATGACGTCGTCGGGGTTGACCACGTTGCCCAGGGACTTGGACATCTTGACGGAGGGGCGCAGAGCCTCGTTGCCGTACTTGGCGATGAGGGCGTCCTTCTCCTCCTGGGTGGTCACGTTGCCCACGTAATGGGGGTTCTTGCCCAGGATCATGCCGTGGCTGGTGCGCTTATGGTAGGGTTCTGCGTTGGGCACCACGCCGATGTCGTGGAGGAAGTTGTTCCAGAAGCGGCTGTAGAGCAGGTGCAGGGTGGTGTGTTCCATACCGCCGTTGTACCAGTCCACCTGACCCCAATAGTCCAGCGCTTCCTTGGAGGCCAGGGCGTCGTCGTTGTGGGGATCCATGTAGCGCAGGAAGTACCAGCTGGAGCCAGCCCACTGGGGCATGGTGTCGGTCTCCCGCTGGGCAGGGCCGCCGCAGCAGGGGCAGGTGGTGTTGACCCAATCGGTCATAGCGGACAGGGGGGATTCGCCGTCGTCGGTGGTCTCATAGCTCTCCACTTCAGGCAGCAGCAGGGGCAGCTGATCCTCGGGCAGAGCCACATAGCCGCACTTTTCGCACTTGACGATGGGGATGGGCTCGCCCCAATAACGCTGACGGGAGAAGACCCAGTCGCGGAGCTTGTAGTTGACCTTGGCGTGGCCGATGTGGTTGGCTTCCAGCCATTCGATCATCTTGGCCTTGGCATCTTCCACGCTCAGGCCGGTCAGGAAGCCGGAGTTGACGCTGACGCCGGTCTCCACGTCGGTGAATGCGCCCTTGGAGATGTCCACTTCCCCTTCGGGGCCTGCAACGACCTGTACCATGGGCAGGCCAAATGCCTTGGCGAACTCCCAGTCACGGGTGTCGTGGGCGGGAACGGCCATGATGGCGCCGGTGCCGTAGGAGGCCAGGACGTAGTCGGAGATGAAGATGGGGATCTCCTGGTTGTTCACCGGGTTGATGGCTCGGACGCCCTTCAGCTCCACGCCGGTCTTTTCCTTGACCAGCTCGGTGCGCTCGAAGTCGGACTTGGTGGCAGCCACGCGGACGTATTCAGCCACTTCGTCATAGTTGGACAGCTTGTCCTTCCACTTCTCCACATAGGCGTGCTCGGGGGCGATGACCATGTAAGTGGCGCCGAACAGGGTGTCGCAGCGGGTGGTGTAGACGGTGAGGACGTCCCCTTCGGTGGTGTTGAAGTTCACGTCAGCGCCGGTGGAGCGGCCGATCCAGTTCTTCTGCTGTGCCACCACACGGGGCAGGAAGTCAACGGTGTCCAGACCGTCGATGAGCTTCTGGGCGTAGGCGGTGATCTTCAGCATCCACTGGCTCTTTTCCTTCCGGACGACCTCCGCACCGCAGCGCTCGCAGACGCCGTTGACCACTTCTTCGTTGGCCAGGACGCACTTGCAGCTGGTACACCAGTTCACGGGCATGGAGGTCTTGTAGGCCAGGCCCTTCTTGAACATCTGCAGGAAGATCCACTGGGTCCACTTGTAGTACTTGGGGTCGGTGGTGTCGATGACCCGATCCCAGTCGAAGGAGTAGCCCAGCATATGCAGCTGGCGGGTGAAGTTCTCGATGTTGGCCTTGGTGACTACGGCCGGGTGCATATGGTTCTTGATGGCAAAGTTCTCGGTGGGCAGACCGAAGGCGTCATACCCGATGGGGAAGAGGACATTGTAGCCGTCCATCCGCTTCTTTCGGGCGATGACGTCCATAGCGGTGTAGGGACGGGGGTGACCGACGTGGAGAC
>CAKTHW010000068.1 GCA_934565425.1 uncultured Oscillospiraceae bacterium | reverse complement strand
GGCACGCCTGCCGCCGCCAGCTCGTCCGCCAGGATGACCCCCCCCTGGGAACGGAAGCCAAAGGCCGCCTGACATCGGTCGCCCAGCAGGCGAGCTGCGAAGCACATAGGTGCGGTGCCGATGCCGCCGCCGACCAACAGAATGGGCTTATCGCCGGACAGGTCGAAGCCATTGCCCAAGGGGCCCAGGACATCCAAGGTCTCCCCAACGGTTCGCTTCGCCAGCCAGTCTGTCCCTGTGCCACGGACTTGGAAGACGATACGCAGGTTGTCCTCCCAGGCGTCGCAGATGGAGATGGGACGGCGGAGGAGGTGTCCTTCGCCGCAGCGGATGTGGACGAACTGGCCGGGTTGAGCGGCTTTTGCCATCTCTCCGGCATCGAATACCATAGAGAAGATATCTGCCGTCAGCGGCTTCATCTCTCGAATTTCACACTGTTTCTGAATGGGCATTTTACTCCCCTTTCTTAATCACCGATGGTGGTGTAAGCGCAGATGTCCTCCCGCATAGCCAGCGCCGCCTGCCGAGCCGCCTCCTGGTAGTCCAGACCGTTCTGGCCGGTCTTCTTCCATGCGCACATAATACCGCGGGAAGAATTTATGACGGCTCCCTTGCCTCCCGCATGGAAGGCGTTGGCCACGTCCTCTGCCGTGCCGCCCTGAGCGCCGTAGCCAGGCACCAGGAAGAAGGTGTGGGGCATCTGCTGGCGGAGCTTGTGCAAGTCCTCCGGGTAGGTGGCGCCGGTAACAGCACCCACACGGCTGAAACCATATTTAGCGCTGCGGCTCCCTTCGCCCCATTGCTCCACCAGGTCGCCCATGACCGTGTACACCTTCCGACCAGCGATCTCCTGGTCCTGCAGATCCACAGCAGAGGGATTGGAGGTACGCACCAGCACGAACAAACTTTTGTCCTCCTCTTCCGCCACGGTCAGGAAGGGCTGCACTGCGTCACTGCCCATGTAACCGTTGACGGTCACGCAGTCGGCGTCAAAGCCAGGCAGGGTCACATCCCCCACCACGGTCTTGCCCAGCCAACCCTCGGCGTAGGCGGTGGCAGTGCTGCCGATGTCCCCTCGCTTGATGTCGGCGATGACGTAGAACCCCTTTTCCTTGGCGTAACGGATGGTGCGTTCCAGCATCTCCATCCCCTCCCAGCCCAGGTTTTCATAGTAGGCGGACTGGGGTTTCACTGCGGGCACGATGTCGCAGAGGGCATCCATGAGTCCACAGTCGAAGGTATAGATGGCTTCCGCCGCCGCTTTGCGGGTCTGGCCGTACTGGGCAATCTTTTCCGCCCGGATATGCTCCGGCACGTAATCCAACCGGGCATCCAGACCGGCCACAGTGGGGTTTTTCAGAGTCAAAATCCTATCTTGCAGTTTATCAAAGGACATCGTTGTTCCCATCCTTTCTATCCTCATCTCGCCGGTAAACGACCTTCCCGCCGGCGATGGTATAAACAGTTCTCCCCCGTACTTCCATCCCGCCGAAGGGAGTGTTGCGCCCCTTGGAATGGAAGGTTTCCGGGCAAATCGTCCATGTTTCGTCTAGTCGGAAGAGCACCAGATCCGCCCGTCCGCCGGGGGTGATGCCAGACCAGTCCTGGCCCAAAACCTTGGCCGGATTCGTGCTCATTTTGGCAACAATTTCCTCCAGCGTCAAGTACCCGCCGTGGTACAGCTTGGTCAGCGTCAGCGCCAGCGCCGTCTCCAAGCCCACCATGCCACTGGGTGCTTCAGTCAGCCCTTTGGCCTTTTCCGCTGCCGTGTGGGGCGCGTGGTCGGTGGCGATACAATCTAATGTGCCGTCCTGGAGACCAGCCAAGATGGCATCCACATCCGCCTGGGTGCGCAGGGGCGGGTTGACCCGTGCCAGGGAACCCTTTTCCAGAATGGCATCCTGGGTCAGGGTGAAATACTGGGGGCAGGTCTCCGCCGTGACCAACGCGCCGTGGGCTTTCAGCTGGCGGATGATCTCCACGCTGCCAGCGGTGGAAATGTGACAGAAGTGCAGGGGCACGCCGGTCTCCATCGCCAGCATCCCGTCCCGCATGACCATCAGCTCTTCCGCAATGGCCGGGCGGCCGGGGATGCCCAACTGTTTGGAAATCTCGCCCTCATTGACCGCGTAGTTCTGCACCATCTCCTTGTCCTCTTCATGACAGAGGATGGTCATGCCACAGGCGCTGGCCTGTTTCAGAGCTTCCCGCATGAGGGTCGCGCTCATGATGGGCACGCCGTCATCGGAGAGCGCCGCCGCGCCAGCGGTTTTCAAGGCGGCGAAGTCGTTCAACTTCTCCCCCTTCTGTCCCGCCGTCACCGCCGCGATGGGCAGGACGCGGACGCCGGAACCCACCGTTTCCGCTCGCTCCAACACGTACTGCACCAGCTCCGGCGCGTCCACCACCGGTTTGGTGTTGGGCATACAGGCGATAGCGGTGAAACCACCGGCGGCGGCGGCGGCAGTGCCGGTGTGAATGTCCTCCTTCTCGGTCTGTCCGGGGTCACGGAGGTGAACGTGTGGGTCGATGAGCCCCGGTGCCACGCAGAGACCGGCGGCATCAATGCAGATGCAGTCCTCGGTCGCGGGAATGTGGGGGGCGATTTTTGCAATCGTTTCGTTTTCGATCAAAATGTCATAAATGCCGGCATACGTCCGGCTGGGGTCGATGAGTTGACCCTGTTGGATGAGCAGATTCATGCTTCCTCCCTATTCTGTCAACTGAATGGTGCTTATAATTATACTAAGATACATGATACCGCAAGGGGGCGAAAAACGCAAGAAATACCAGAAACTTCATCGTAATTTTCCGCAAAACCAGCCATACTAACGGTGACAACCAAAAAGGAGGCGGATTGGAATGAAACAGATTCCCTTTGCAAGAGGCGTCGGCCTGGGCATCAGCGTGGGCGTCGCTCTGGGCATGGCCATGCATGGCAAGCGGAAGCACGTGCTGGCTAAGAGCAAGGTGGGCAAGACCATCAAGGCAGTGTCCGACGTGATGGAAGACCTGACGGACGCCATCGGGCTGTAATTTTTCAACAACGATTAGAAAGTCAAGCCGCGCAGCGCGTTTTAGCTTCTTTTAGCTTCCTTTTACTTCTCTGAAGAAAAGGAAGTGGGGTCTAGGGGCAAAGCCCCTGGTCGCCGTCCGCAGACGGCGAAATTCTCTTTAGCCTAAAAAAGCGCAGGAGTGGGTGAATTTTCAGCGTAGCTGAAAAGAGGGAGAACCCTCGCCGGGGGTTCTCCCTTTTCCTATTATTCCTTATGGTAGGTCGGCTCTCACTCCACCGTGACCGACTTGGCCAGGTTCCTCGGCTTGTCGATATCGCACCCACGCGACAGCGCCACGTAATAGGCGAACAGCTGCATGGGCACCACAGCCAGGGAGGGCATGAGCAGCGGATGGGTCTCCGGCACGGTGATGATGGCGTCAGCGTGCTTGCCCAGGGCTTCCTCGTGGGCGGTATCGGTCAGGCCCAGCACCGTCGCGCCGCGGCTCTGCACCTCGATCATGTTGCTCACCGCCTTGTCGAACAGCTGCCCGTAGGTGGCCAGAGCGATGACCAGGGTGCCCTGCTCGATGAGGGAGATGGTGCCGTGCTTCAGCTCACCGGCTGCGTAGGCTTCGGAATGGATGTAGGAGATCTCCTTCAGCTTCAGGGACGCTTCCAGGCCAATGGCGTAGTCCAGGTTGCGGCCGATGAAGAAGATGGAATCGTGGTTGAAGAACTGAGAGGCGTACTGCTGGATGCGTTCCTTCTGCTCCAGCACTTCCTTCAATTTGTCCGGGATTCTAGTCAATTCGGTCAAAATCTCCGTGTATTCCTCTGCGGAAATGCTGCCAAGCAGGTCAGCCAGGTACAGGCAGAGCAGATCCAGCACTGCCAGCTGAGTGGAGTACGCCTTGGTGGTGGCCACGGCGATCTCGGGACCCGCCCAGGTGTAGATGACATCATCTGCTTCCTTGGCGATGGAGCTGCCCACTACGTTGACGATGGCCAGAGTGCGCCCGCCCAGCCGCTTGGCTTCCCGGAGGGCGGCCATGGTGTCCAGGGTCTCGCCGGACTGGCTGATGACGATGACCAGGGTGTTTTCGTCTACGATGGGAGAGCAATAGCGGAACTCAGAGGCCAGCGCCACCTCCACCGGTTTGCGCAGGGTCTTTTCCAGGACATACTTGCCCACCATGCCCACGTGATACGAGGAGCCACAGGCGATGATGTAGAATTTGGAGATGTTCTTCACATAGTCGGCGCTCAGGTCGATGTCGTCCAGCACCACCCGACCGTCTTTGATGCGAGGGGTGATGGTCTTGCGGATGGCTTCGGGCTGCTCCATGATCTCCTTGAACATAAAGTGCTCATAACCACCCTTTTCCGCGTCGGAAATGTCCCAATCCACCGTAGAATGTTCCTTTTCCACCGGTTCCAGGAGGATGTTGTAGACCTGGATGCCCTGGCGGGTGAGGACGGCGATCTCGCCGTTCTCCATGTAGGACACGTCCCGGGTGTACTTGATGAGGGCGGTCACGTCGCTGGCCATCATGTTGAATCCGTCGCCGTAGCCCAGCACCAGAGGACTGTCCTTCCGGGCAGCGATGAGCTGTTCGGGATGCTCGGCGCAGACGATGCCCAGGCCGTAGGAACCTTCGATCCGGTGGAGCACCTTCTGAACGGCGTCCAGGATGTCCCCCTGATAGTAGTAGTCCAGCAGCTGGGCCACTACTTCTGTGTCCGTATCCGAGTGGAACAGGACGCCCTTCTCCTGCAAGAACTCCTTGATCTCCATATAGTTCTCAATGATGCCGTTGTGCACCACTGCGATGCGGCCGGAGTCGCTGAGCAGCGGGTGGGAGTTGGCGTCGGACGGCTCTCCGTGGGTGGCCCAGCGGGTGTGACCGACGCCGATGGTGCCGAACAGCTTCTTGCCGCCGTCCACCTTTTCGGACAGCACGCTCAGGCGACCCTTGGCCTTGGCCACCTGCAAGCCCTTCACCGGGTCCAGCAGCGCCAGACCCGCCGAGTCATATCCTCTGTATTCCATGCGAGCCAGACCCTCCAACAAAATGGGAGCGGCCTCCTGCTCGCCGATAAAACCGACAATACCACACATATTAGTGTCCTCCTAATGCTTGTTCTGGTTGGCTGCCTGCAAATTGGGTGAAATGACCCGCCGGTTCCTCATCAACGAGGAATCGGTGCATCATTTCACCCTCTCTACGCAATCTGATTCTCTCTCTTACTTGGTGCCGAAGATACGGTCGCCAGCGTCGCCCAGGCCGGGAACGATGTAGCCGTGGTCGTTCAGGTACAGGTCCATGGAAGCCACATACACGTCCACGTCAGGATGCTCCTTGCTGATGCGCTCTGCGCCTTCGGGAGCGGCGATGATGTTCATCATCTTGATGCTCTTGCAGCCGTAGTTCTTCATGCAGTCGATGGCTGCGGAAGCGCTGCCGCCGGTGGCCAGCATGGGGTCAACGATGAGGATGTCGCGCTCTGCGATGTCCTGAGGCATCTTGCAGTAGTATTCCACAGGATCCAGGGTCTCCGGGTCACGATACAGGCCGATATGACCGACCTTTGCGGTGGGCAGCATCTCCAGCACGCCGTCCACCATGCCCAGACCGGCACGGAGGATGGGGACGATGGCGATCTTCTTGCCAGCCAGCACCTTGCAGTGTGCCACGTCCACCGGAGTCTTCACGTCCACATCACGGGTGGGCAGGTTACGGGTGGCCTCGTAGGTCATGAGGCTGGCGATCTCGGAAACGACCTTCCGGAATTCGTTGGTGCCGGTATGCTCATCCCGCAGGATGCTCAGCTTGTGCTGGAGCAGGGGGTGGTTCAAAATGTGAATGTTATTACCCATGGTTTTGTTTCTCCTTTTCTATCTTCGGGCAAGGGTCCTATCCCCTGCCATTGGGTGCTGCCGTTTCTCTATCCTAAAAATACACAAGATAAGTTTGCTCAGCCCTGGCCTTCCGCCTGCTTCATCCGCTCCAGCCGTTCCCTCTCTGCCTGAGACAGACGCAGGTAATTGGCTTGCAGGGTTGCTGCCGACGGCAGGTTTTCCGCACCGGACCGCTGGATCTGCTCCCAAGCGGCACGGGCGACCCCGCTGGCACGCTGATGCCGCAGGTGGGGGGGCGCCAAACGCACGGGAAGTCCCAAAGGGCTCGCATCATTATAGCACAGTTCCGCCCCATCTCCAACTAGAATTTGCGGTCTTTTTTCCACAGTCTCCCCATGGAACAGCTCTTCCAAGGAAATGGCCCGATCCGGCGTCAGCCGGGTCAGCTGTCCATCCTTCGCTTCAAAGAGGGCGTTGTACACCTGCTTCCGCCGGGCGTCCATGGCGCAGCAGATGACCCCATCCACGTGGGCCAGGTTCCAGGCCATGGCCTCTAGAGTGGACACCCCGATGCAGGGCAGCTCCCCCGGCCAGGCCAACCCTTTGGCGGTGGACAGACCGATGCGCAGACCGGTAAAGGAGCCGGGACCGTTGGCCACGGCGATGACATCCACCTCGGACAGCTGGTGTCCGCAGTTGTCCAGCATGGTCTGGCACATGGGCAGCAGGGTGCGGCTGTGGGTCAGGCCGCTGTTCTGATAGCTCTCCGCCAGCAGTACGCCGTCCTCCCACAGGCAGACCGACGCCGCTTTCGCGGAGGATTCCAATGCCAAAATCTTCACAGGTCTTCCACCCCCTCTATGGTGATCTTCCGCTGGTTCTCTGTCTCACCCTGGCGGATGTCCACCCGGATGCAGTCCTCCTCCAAGGCGTCCGCCACGATCTCGCTCCACTCTACAGCACACACGCCGCCTCGCGCCAGGTAATCCTCCCAGCCAATTTCGTATAACTCATCAGAGGAGCCGAGCCGGTACATATCAAAATGGAACAGGGGCAGCCGACCGCCCTGGTACTCGTTGACGATGGTAAAGGTGGGGGAAGTGATGCGCTCCGTGATGCCCAGGCCACGGGCGAGGCCGCGGGTGAAGGCGGTCTTCCCCGCCCCCAGGTCGCCGGTGTAGGCGATCACGTCGCCGGGCTGGAGCTGTTCTGCCAGGCGCTGACCCAGGGCTTCCGTCTCCGCTGGGCTGTTGGTCACATAGGTCATGGTGCTCTTCTTCCTCCCAAGGTGATTCTCGAATGTCTTATTATATCACGTTTCGTCCCCAGATGCAAAACGGTTTACACCCACCGGGTTTGATGGTACAATAAGGGGAAATTGTTTGAAAGAATTGAGGTGATGCAATGTCCGCCATTCGGGATCTGATCGTGGACGCCCTGCGGCAGGCTGACCACGTGCTGTTGGGCCTGTGCCTGACCGCCAACCTGTACGGCCTGGCCATGATCTACTCCGCAACCCGCTGGAAGGCCGAGTACCATTCCATGCCCATCAAGCAGGCCGTCGCCATGTGCATCGGCATCATCCTGTACTTCGTGGTCTCCCAGTTCAATATCCAATTACTCATCGACAAATGGCGCTGGGTGGTGGCTGGATGCACCTTCTTTATCCTGCTCCTGCGCACCCCCTTGGGTGTGGACATCGGCGGCAACCGAGCCTGGCTCCACATCCCCGGTATCCCCTTCAACATCCAGCCGGCAGAGATCGTGAAGCTCTTCTTCACCATGCTCCTGGCGCAGATGCTGCTGAAATTTAAAAATCCTAAGGAGCTGAGCGAAGTGCCCTCGGTGGCCAGGCTGGTGGGGGTGCTGCTCTACTTCTGCGGCCTGATCTTCGTCATCTCCAGCGACGCCGGTTCCGCCCTCATCTACGTCTTCATCTTCATCTTTATGATCTGGGCGGCGGGAATATACAAGCGTTGGTTTGTCGCTGGTCTGGGCGTCTGCGCCCTGGGCATCTTGGGCATCATCAAATTCCTGCCCGCCGACAACCGCTGGCGCGCCCGCCTGCTCATCTGCATCGACCACGAGGCCGACCCGTTGGGGGTGGGCTTCCAGCAAACCCGCTCCTACCTGGCCGTCCGCTCCGGCGGTCTGACCGGACAGGGGTACTTGAACGGCTCCCTGGTGCAGGCCAAATACTCCTCCGCCCTGCCGGAACGGCACACCGACTTCATCTTCTCCTCCATCACCGAGGAGTTGGGTCTGGTGGGCGCTCTGGCCGCCATCCTGCTCCTGTGCGCCATCATCCTGCGCTGCCTGTATATCGCCTCCACCGCCGGAGACCAGTTCTCCTCCTACGTGTGCATCGGCTACGCCGGGATGCTCATCGCCCAGGTGACTCTGAACATCGGCATGTGCCTGTACGTCCTGCCGGTCATCGGCATCACCCTGCCCTTCTTCAGCTACGGCGGGTCCTCCATCATGACCATGTACGTGACCATGGGCATCGTGTCCGGTATCCGCATCCGGTCCAGGCCCAATTGGCTCAAAGACCAGCCTAGCCCCACGCGGGGCGGGAAACCTGGAATTTGAACCCGTTTTCGGAACTCAAGCCGCGCAGCGCCATTTAGCTTCTTTTCGCTTCCTTTATCTTCTCTGATAAGTGAGATTCCAAATCTATGATTTGGCTCAATCGAACTTACAC
>CAKTHW010000067.1 GCA_934565425.1 uncultured Oscillospiraceae bacterium | reverse complement strand
TTCTGCTCTTGGTGGTGGCGGTAGCGCTGTTCGTAGCGGCGTTCTGCTGGAACCGGTGGCAGACTGCCCAGGAGGAAGCAGAAGCGGAAGCGGCGGTCATCCATGTGGATTTGGTGGAGGAACCAACCAAGCTGACCTATTCCAATGGCACAGACACCATCACTTTTGAGAAGTCCGGGGAGAGCTGGGTCAGTGCAGAGGAAACGGATTTTCCTGTGAACAGCGATACGGTGGATACCTTCGTGGACACCCTCACATCTTTGACGGCAGAGCGGGAGATCTCTGTGAAGGATGACCTGTCCGCCTACGGCTTGGAAAAACCCAAACAGTGGGTGGAGCTGACCGACAAGGAAGGAAACAGTGCGACCCTTTATCTGGGCAGCGCTTCTGGGGAGCTGTATTACGCCCAGAAGAAGGACGGAGAGACCATCTACACCATCTCCTCGGACGTACAGAGTCAGCTCAGTCAGGACCTTTATGCCTGGGCGTCTCTGGCGCAATTTCCCACCCTGTCCAGCAGCAATCTCCAGTCGGTGACGCTGGAAGGGAAACTGAGCAGTAAACTGGAGATTCGTGGCGTGGAAGTGGAATCTGAAGATACTGGAGATTCCAGTGCGGATGCCAGCGCCAGCAGCTCTGCCGAAGCCACGGAACCGGAGGTGGAGTACCACTGGTACTTGACCGGCGAGGTGGACGTAACGGAGGAAGCATACCTGTCCGCATTGCGCACCGAGGTGACCGGCCTGTCCTTTGACAGCCTGGCGGACTTCCAGCCCAAGGATTTGAAGCAATACGGGCTGGACGACCCCGCCGCTGTGCTCAAGATGATCTACCAGGATGACAACAACCGGAAACAGACGGTGGCGCTGGAGCTGGGCAAGACCACCAAGGACAGCGACGGCACCGAGTGCCGTTACGCCACCCTGAACGGGGACAAGACGGAAATTTATCGCATCTCTGTCTCCAAGGTGGAACAGATTTTGGCAGGCGCACAGAAGGGCTACGCCCAGGCGTCGGCAGATTACAACGAAGCGCAGGCGGACACTGCGTCTTGACGGAGACAAGGCCGGACGGGATGCCGTCCGGCCTTGCGTATCGTTCTGGAAACGAGTAAAATAGAGAAAAAACAGGGAGGTGATCGGCGTGCGGGTGCTCATTGTAGAGGACGAGCGGCGTTTGGCGCAGACGCTGGCCGATTTGATGGAGGCACACAACTACGGAGCGGACATCGCCTATGACGGGGAGGAAGGGCTGGATAACGCCCTGTCCGGCATCTATGACGTGATCCTGCTGGACGTGATGCTGCCCAAGCGCAACGGCTATGAGATCGTACACGCGCTGCGGAAGGAGGGGGACAAGACCCCGGTACTCATGCTGACGGCGCGGACGGAGGTGGAGGATCGCATCAACGGATTGGACTCCGGTGCGGACTACTACCTGACCAAGCCCTTTGACAGCAACGAGCTGCTGGCCTGTATCCGCGCCATCACCCGCCGGAACACCGACGCGGTGGACAACACCTTGGCCTTTGGCGACCTGCGGTTGGAGTTGGACACCTGTCAGCTCTCCTGTGGGGAGCGGTCGGTGCGGCTGAGCAAGAAAGAATTTTCTATGATGGAGAAGCTGATGGCCAACAGCGGCAAGGTGGTGACCAAGGAACAGCTGCTCCTTTCCGTATGGGGATATGAGTCGGATGCGGAGGACAACAACGTGGAGGTGTACATCTCCTTCCTGCGTAAAAAACTCAAGCATTTGAAGAGTTCTGTCACCATCAAGACCCTGCGGATGGTGGGCTACGTGCTCCAGGAGGCAGAACCGTGATCCGACGTCTGCGATGGAAATTTGTGGCCATCATCATGGCTGTGGTCACCCTGCTCTTAGCCACCATCTGCTCCTTCCTCTTCGTCACCATCCGCAGCAGCCTCCAGGCGGATAGCTTGTCTGTGCTGCAGCGGGTCATCGCCCAAAAGGGGGAGAGCGTGGTCATGTGGGACCCGGACAGCGGCGGCATCTTGAGCATCAACCCCTTCCGGGAACAGGAGGTCTCCCTGCCTTACTTCACTGTGGCGGTGAACCACCAAGGGCAGGCGGCGGTGCTGGACAGCAAGTTCTACAACCTGAATGACGAGGAAGCTCTGCTGCAAGTGGTGCAGGCTGGGTTGGACGCCCAGTCGGACGTGGGTGTGCTGGCCAATTACAAGCTGCGCTATCTGCGCAAGGTCACTACCAGCGGTTGGCGCATCGCCTTCACCGACATGACCCAGGAGATCAGCACCACCCGGAACCTGCTGCGCAACCTGTTGCTCATCGGCGGCGGCGCTCTGGTCGGATTCTTCTTCATCAGCCTGCTCTTGGCTCGCTGGGCCACCCGTCCGGCGGAACGGGCGTGGAAGCAGCAGCGCCAGTTTGTGGCGGACGCTTCTCATGAGCTGAAAACCCCCTTGACCGTGGTGCTCTCCAACGTGGATATGCTCCAGGAGTACAGCGTCCAGCCCCAGGACGCTCGCCAGCAGCGGTGGCTGGGGAATATCCGGGCGTCGTCGGAACAGATGAAGGACTTGGTGGAGGAAATGCTCACCTTGGCGCGCTCTGACGCCGGCGGACAGCAGGCGTTGGTGCGCCAGCAGGTGAATTTCAGCGACCTGGTGGACGACGCCCTGCTGCGCTTTGAACCGGCGGTGTTTGAGGCGGGGAAGCAGCTGGAGGATGCCGTGACGGAGGAGTTGTATGTCACTGGCGACGGCGGCAAGCTGAAACGGTTGGTGGACATCTTGCTGGACAATGCCCGAAAATACACCCCGGAGGGCGGTCACATCTGGGTGACCCTGGCGGCAGACGGGCGCAATCGCATCCAGCTGACCGTGCGCAACGAGGGGACGCCCATCCCGCCCCAGGATCTGGAGCACATTTTCGAGCGGTTCTACCGGGCAGATCAGGCTAGGACCAGTGAAGGCTTTGGGCTGGGATTGGCCATTGCCCGGGAGATCGCACGGGAACATAAGGGGAAGCTGTGGACGGAATCCAGTCCGGAGCGGGGAAATTCCTTCTGCTTCAGCCTGCCCCGGGCAAAAGAAATGGGTTACAAATGACGAAGGGTGTGGTACAATAAAATCAGGCTTTCCGAACGGGAGGTCCGAAACAGAAAACGGGAGGTAATACTATGCCAACAGCTACATTGATGAACCAAAAGGTACGTGAGATTCACTTCAACAACGACCTGGAACGAAAACATGGCACGAATCGCCAGCTGGGCAGTAGTTTTTCCTTCCAGGTGAATTACTCCCCCGATGGGGAACGCTGTGTCGCCAAGCTCTACCACTCCCTCAAGGACAAAGAGGACGAGAAGCTGTTCTTCCTGTCCGTGGAGATGTTGGGCGTGTTCAAGTGCGAGGGCGTGGAGACGGAAGAGGATAAGAAAGAGATCCACACCCAGTGCTATGACCAGCTCTTCCCCTACATGCAGTCCGAGGTGTCCCACCTGTGTACCGCTTCTGGCATGAACGGACTGGTACTGCGCAAAGCTAAGATCGACCCCAGCCAGGTGGTGTTCAACAAGGCCAAGAAAGAGGAACCCACCCTGCCTATCGTGTAAACGTTTGCAAAAGACCTGCCTGTTCTGAGGCAGGTCTTTTTTTTTGGGGGCGCGAAAAATCCCCTGTTTTTCGTGCTCTGGTGGCCGTGGGATTTCGTTGGTATCCGTGGGTTTTTCTCATGGCGACCGCGCGATTTTCTGCGGTTTGATGGGTTATCACAGTGGGAAAACGGGATTTGCAGCATTTTTACCTATCATTCTGCGAAAAAATGCACTGTTTTCACAGGAAAAAACGCCGGTCTGTGTATGGTTTTTCCTATTTTGAAGAAAATCCTGTTATCCAGTTGCATCATGCGCAAAAAGGTGATAAACTAACCTGGCACAGAAACTTTGATAGAAACGTAACAATCCCAATAAAATCTGGAAATCTTTCTGTTGAGAAAGGATGATCTGTCATGGCTCAACGAACGGAGGGTTCACATAAAGGATCCAACGCAAAGAGCGTCAGCAAGACGTTGGAGATCCTCTCCACCTTCAACGAACTGGCGCCGGAACAGCGTACATCGGATATCGCCACCAAACTGCATATGAATATCAGCACCGTCTCCCGCCACCTGAACACCATGTTGGACTGGGGCTTCCTGGAGCGAGACGACTCCACCGGGTACTATTCCTTAGGGCTGGAGATCGTGGCCTTGGCCGGCGCGGCGCTGCAAAATAATGACGTCTATCGCCACGCCTACCCGGAGCTGCAGCAGCTGTCCTACAAGTACGGCGTCCACAGTCACATGGGGGTGCCCCGTGCGGTGGATGTGGTGCATTTGATCAGTATTTGTTGCGAAAGTACCATGGAATTGCTCATTCCCATGGGTCATTGTCACCCCATGTATTGCTCCGCTATGGGACGCGCCATGCTGGCTTATATGCCTCAGACAGAGGTGCAGAAGGTGCTCAAAGCTAGTGAGCTGCAAAAGCTGACGCCGGAGACTAAGATCGATCTGCGGGAGATCAACCAAGAGCTGATCCATACCCGGCAGAAGGGATACTGCATCCTCTTCGACGAATTGGCCGAGAGCAAAAGCTCCCTGGCGGCGCCCATCTTTGACCGCAACCGGAATCCGGTGGCTGCCATCAGTGTCTCCGCCAGCGCCCAGAGCTTGAGCCAGCCTCAGCGGGAACGAGAGCTGGCCAAGGCAGTGATGACCGCAGCGGGAAAGATCTCCGGCAAGCTGGGTTACTACCCGAAATGAGAACAGTCCTGCGTCGTGGACGACCCTTTCCTAGATCCGCGGCAGGTTTCATAGAGAAAAACAAAAGCTGTTTGCAGTTGACCCCTCTGCAAACAGCTTTCGTCATATGCAACTGGCCTATCGCAGTGCAAAATCGAAAACTATTTTTTGAGAATATATTTCGTCAATCGGAAATAGCGGCTTCAATCGGTTGCTATTTTGAAACGGTCCGCTATAATACGAACCACAGTGATGAATACCGAATCATTTTGGTGTCCGCGGTCGATGCGGCGGAGAAAAGCGAAGACCGGGACACGAGTTCAGCATAAACATTGACGAAGTAAGGAGTTAAGTATGGAAAGAGTAGCAGAATCTCTGAAGAGCAAAGTGATGTCGGCTCAGCAGGCAGCACAGTTCGTGAAGTCTGGCATGGTTCTGGGCATCAGCGGCTTCACCAGCGTGGGCAGCCCCAAGGCAGTGCCTCTGGCTCTGGTGGAATCCGGCCACGCAAAGGATCTGACCATCTGCGTTGGCGCAGCAGTCAGCGATGAAGTGGACGGCGCTATGGTCCGTGCCGGTCTGGTCTCCCGCCGTTTCGGCCACCAGTCCAATGGCGACCTGCGTAAGGCCATCAACAAGGGCGATGTGGAATTCAGCGACCTTCACATCTCCCACCTACCCATGAACATGAAGCAGGACTGCGGCCTGCACACCAACGTGGCTATGATCGAATGTACTGCGGTCAGCGAAGAAGGCCTGTATCCCGCCGCTTCCTGCGGTTCCTCCGACGCAGCGGTCGCTTCCGCTGATATGGTCATCGTGGAAGTCAACACCACCCTGCCCGAAGGCCTCATCGGTATGCACGACGTCTTCGAGATCGGCATTCCCCCTCACGCAAAGATCATCCCCATCACCAAGCCCGATGACCGCGTGGGCACCCCCTTCATCCCCTGCGCCCCCAACAAGATCGTGGCAATCGTCATGACCGACCGGGAAGATCCCCCTCAGAAGTTCAAGCCCACCACTCCCGCAACCGACGAGATCGGCAAGAACGTCATCAAGTTCCTGAAGGGCGAGATCGCCGCCGGCCGTCTGCCTGAAAACCCCGGCCCCTTCCAGTCTGGTGTTGGCTCTGTGGGCAACGCTGTCCTGGGCGGCCTGGCTTCCAGCGGCTTCAAGGGTCTGAGCATGTACACCGAAGTCATGCAGGACGCTGCACTGGATCTGATCGACCAGGGTGTCTTCACCTTCGTCTCCTCCAGCTCCATCGCTCTGACTGCTGAGAACCGGAAGCGTTTCTACGAGAACATCGACTTCTATCACGATAAGATCATCATCCGTCCCCAGGAGATCACCAACCATCCCGAGACTGCCCGTCGTCTGGGTCTGATCTCCCTGAACACCCCCATCGAAGTGGACATCTACGGCAACGTCAACTCCACCCACATCATGGGCACCAAGATGATGAACGGCCTGGGCGGTAGCGCTGACTTCGCTCGTAACGCTCGTATCAGCATCTTCGCCACCGAATCCATCGCCAAGGGCGGCGACATCTCCTGCATCGTTCCCATGGTCTCCCACGTGGACTCCACCGAACATGACGTGGCCGTCATCATCACCGAACAGGGCATTGCCGACCTGCGTTGGAAGTCTCCCAAGCAGCGGGCAAAATTGCTCATCGAAAATTGCGCACATCCGGATTATCGTCCCATGTTGCGGGAATACTTTGAACATGCCTGCAAGGTCTCCGCTGGTCAGCACACCCCCCACGACCTGAAGCTGGCTCTGTCCTGGCACCAGAACTATCTGGACCACGGCACCATGAAGAAGTAATTACTTTCGCGAACCTGCCTACCTTCTCTGACCGTATCATGGGGTGGAAGGAGAAGTAACTGGGTTTTATACGCCGGGCGGCTGTCCGCTACAGCCAGGCTGACAGCCGCCCAACCTCTTATAACAGAATAGCTGGGTGTCTAAAAGAGCCATCCTTCATCTTCTGCCAAAATCTTCAAGAATAGGCCCTCACCTTTGAGAGATCTTCCCCTTTCGACCTCTCATGGTCTCGCCGAGTCAGATCGGACGAGCCGTTCCCTTACCCTAGGTGAGGCGTTGTGTATACCTCCTATTAGGAAAACTTGTGTTCATTGAAGTTTAGTGCATGGCTCTTTTAAATGCTCAGCTAGAAATCAAAACAGATGCGCGATCGGAGTACCCTGTCCTGTGTTTTGTGACTCCGCAGGACGGTGGATGCCATCCTTTCTCAGCTCCGATCGCTTGTTCTCTCATGCAAGACCGGCCCTTGTTTTATGCAAAAACGAGGGCTGGTTCCTTTTTTGCACCGGATGGATGGGCTGTCCGGAGGAGGGATAGAACCCACAAAATAGGAGAAAATAGGTTGGATTGGGGGATGGCCTATCAAGATTACAAAAATTTTCATGTTGTTGCACTATATGAAAAAGATGTTGCTTCTTGCGAAAAATGATTGCGTGATATGAAAAGCCGTGTTACACTGAACTTGCTCGTACAAATTGCACAAAAAGATTCGTTTGCATCGACCAGGCAGAAAGAGAACTTTGAAAGGAAAGGGTGTTTGGTTATGAGTCAAGCAGCAGTGAAACAGCAGAGCAGTTCCAACGCGAAGAGTGTGGGTAAGACCTTCGCGATCCTCTCCACCTTTAACGAGACAACGCCGACCCAGCGGACTTCGGACATCGCCTCCAAGCTGCACATGAACATCAGCACCGTCTCCAGACATCTCAACACCATGCTGGATTGGGGCTACCTGCAGCGGGACGACGCCACGGGATTTTACTCCCTGGGCTTGGAGATCGTCGCTCTGGCCGGCGCGGCGCTGCAGAACAGCAGCATCTACCGCTTCGCCTATCCGGAGCTGCAGCGGCTCTCCTATAAGTATGGCGTCCACAGTCACATGAGTGTGCCTCGTGGGGTGGAAGTGGTGCATTTGATCAGTATTTGTTGCGAAAATACCATGGAATTGCTGATTCCGATGGGTCATTGCCATCCAATGTACTGTTCCGCGATGGGCCGCGCCATCATGGCGTACCAGTCTTCTGGGGAAGTTCAGCGGGTTTTGCGGGACAGCGAACTGAGAAAATACACGCCGGAGACCAAGGTGGACATCCAGGAGATCCAGCAGGAGCTGGCGCGTACCAGACAGAAAGGGTACTGCATCATCTTCGATGAGCTGTCGGAAAACATCGGCTCGTTGGCCGTGCCCATCTTCGACCGCAACCGGAATCCGGTTGCAGCCATCAGCATATCCGCCAGTGCCCATAGCCTCAGCCAGCCCCAGAGAGAGCGGGAATTGGCCAAGGCTGTGACCACTGCCGCAGGGAAGATCTCCGGGAAATTGGGTTATTACCCCAAATAAAACTCTGGAAGAACAGGCGGCCGTGAAATGACTGGAGCATTTCACGGCCGCTATTTTTTTGCCCAAAACGCAGATTTTTCGGTAAATGTGCTGAAATGGAGGGGAACTGTACAAATTTGACATGGAGAGATTGTAAGAGCGGGAAGTTTCCTTATTTCGAATCGAATTGCATATTATGAAAGTGACAGCGCAAAAAGCAAAAACGCGGTTCATGTATTGAGAACATATTTCGCAAAGGGGAAAAAGCGGCGCAGTCTATTGCTATTTTAGACAGCGTTGGTATAATACAGACAACAATAAAGGACAAAATCCTTTAATTTTAAGCAATATTCCCTAAATAATGACCAGAAATGCAACCAGAATCGAGAATAGGAGATGACCTAACATGACAGTGAAAGAATTGATCGCACGGTCCAAGGCCGCACAGGCAGAGTTCGCATTCGCAACTCAGGAACAGGCAGACGCAGCTGCAAAGGCA
>CAKTHW010000066.1 GCA_934565425.1 uncultured Oscillospiraceae bacterium | reverse complement strand
AAGTACATCCGTCTCAAGCGGGTGAAGCTCAACGGCAAGGGGGCGAAGCGGGACACCCGTTTGCAGGTGGGCGACCTGCTGCAATTATACATCAACGATGAGTTTTTTGAAATCCCTACGCCGGAAAATGCCTTCTTAAAATTGTTCAAGCCCAAGCTGGACATTTTATATGAGGACGAACATATCCTGCTGGTCAACAAAGCCCCCGGCATGGTGGTACATGGGGATGAGACGGAGCGCGTGAACACCCTCATCAACCACATCCAGGCGTACCTGTACCAGAAGAAGGAGTGGAACCCCTTTCGGGAGCACGCCTTCGCACCGGCGCTGTGCAACCGCATCGACCGGAACACCGGCGGCATCGTCATCGCCGCCAAGACCGCCGAGGCGCTGCGGGTGATGAACCAGAAGATTCGGGATCGGGAGCTGGTCAAGCTGTACCTGTGTGCCATTGTGGGGCAGATCCAGCCGCCGGATGGCACGCTGAAGGGGTATCTGTGGAAGGACGAGGCCAAGAAGCAGGTCTTTGTCAAGTCCCGTCCCGTGCCCGGCGCCCGGACGGCGGTGACCAAATATCGGACGCTGACCAGCGGACGGGGGCTGTCCCTGCTGGAATGCGACCTGATCACCGGCCGCACCCACCAAATCCGTGCCCAACTGGCTGCCGCCGGTCATCCCCTCCTGGGCGATGGCAAATACGGCAGCGAGAAGCTCAATCGCCGCTACGGGATGCGCCGCCAGGCCCTCTGGTCCTGGTCGTTGGAGTTCCGGTTCACCACCCCTGCTGGGGAGCTGGAATACCTCAACGGACAGCGCTTTCAGGTCAGCGCCGTGGATTTCGCGGCGGAATATTTTCCGGACTATCCCCTGGCGCAGGCGGCGGATTACACCTGGAACTGAAAGGAGTTCTTATGAAGCGAAAACCCATTGCACTGTTACTGATCCTCTCCATGCTGCTGGCCCTGTCCCTGACAGGCTGCGGCAAGGACACCGCCCTGACGGTCTACGCCGAAGGCAATTTCATCCGTCAGGATCTCATCGACGCCTTCACGGAAGAGACGGGCATCGAGGTGAACTACATCATCGGCACCCGCTCCCCGGCGGAGACCAAGGCCAAGACCGACGACGCCAACAGCACCAAGAGCGACTCCAGCGCGGACGAAGAAGTGGTGCTGCCGGAAGAATCCTCGGTGGACGTCCTTTCCGAAGTTCGGGCGTGGAAGGAGGAGGACACCCAGGCTCGGGCGGAAAGCTCGGAATCTGATGGCGCCGTCTGCGATTATGACGTGATCCTCACCGACCAGGACATCCTCTCCCAGCTGAAGGAGGAGGACTGCCTGATGGAACTGGACACCAAAAAGGTATCCAACTATGACAACATCGCCAAGAAATATCGCAAGCTCAACGGCGATGGTGCTCTGTACGGTATCCCCGCTCTGTGGGGCATCGCCGGCATCGTCTGGGACACCAAACTGGTGGACGCCCAGGTGAGCAGCTGGGACATTTTGTGGGATGAGGCTTACAAGGGCAAGATCGTCATGCCTGCCACGGCACGGGAATGTGCCGCTGTGGCGCTGAAGCGGCAGGGCAAGGACGTGAACACCACGGACAAAAAGGAGCTGGAGGACGCCTACAAGCTGCTGGAAGAGCAGAAGGATCTGGCTGCCGGGTACACCAGCCGCGTGGCCTACACCATGATGACCAACCAGTCCGCTGCCATGGCGGTGGCCGACTCCGGTGCAGCCATTGACATGATGAGCAACAACGCCAACCTGGCCTTCGCTCTGCCTGACGAGGGCAGCTGGCGGGTGTGCTACTCCTACTGCGTCACCGCCGGGACGGAGTGGCCGGAGGAAGCGCAGAAGTTCATCAACTATATGTGCTCCGCCAACAACCTGGCCAAGAACGCCGTGTACAGCAAGTACTCCACCACCTCCGGGGCGGCGCTGAAGAAGATGAACCAGAGCTGGCACGACAACCCCCTGGCCTACCCGGATGAATCCATCCGCAAGCAGTCCCCCTTCCTCACCGGCCTGCCTGCCGAGACCGAGACCCTTCACGGCTCCCTGTTCGCCCAGCTCACCGGCGCGGACACAGCCGCAGACAACACCAACAACCCTCAGTCCTGATAGAAAGGAGCAGATCGACTATGACCATGGAACTAGGCTGCAAAGGACGGGCAGAGACCGTCGTCACCCCGGAGAAGACCGCCAAGACCGCCGGTTCCGGCGCCCTGGACGTCTTCGCCACCCCCTTCATGGCGGCGCTGATGGAAGAGGCCGCCTGGACCTCCATCCAGCCCTATCTGGAGGACGGCCAGGGCAGCGTGGGCATCGCCCTGAACCTGACCCACGACGCCGCCACCCCGGTAGGCATGAAGGTGTGGGCGGAGAGCACTGTCACCGCCATCAACGGCCGGAAGGTGTCCTTCTCCATCACCGCCTACGACGAGACCGGTATCATCGGCACCTGTGACCATCAGCGTGCCATCATCGACAACGAAAAATTCTTCACCCGGTGTCAGAACAAGCTCAGCCACTAAATCAAATCCACCCCATGACAAAACCGCCAGCACGATGCTGGCGGTTTTTGCATTTTCCTGACTTCAGTTGAATTTGTAGATCTTCTGTGCGATGTGATACAGGCCAATGCTCAGCTTTCGCCCGCCCTTCCCAGGGAAAGTGCCGGCGATGGAGAGGGCGCGGTAGTGGAGCTTCTTGTACATGGCCGGGTCCTTGGCCTTCAAGTCCTTCCACAGCTTGTCCTTCTTCTCCAGGTTCTCCGGTTCCTCGGACATGATGAGGAAGATAGAGCTGATCATCATCATCATGGACAGGTAGCGCAGCATATAGGTGCCCAATTTCGGCTCAAAGCTGCGCAGGGTGTCGTAGGAGTAGAAGTCCAGCATGAGCCGGGTCACCCGGAGCTGCTGATCCACCCGCTTGATCATCACCTGCTCGTTGACGCTCTGGTCATCCCGGCCGATGAAGTAGCGGTACAGGTCTTCGTTCATGTAATAGATGGACTTCACCTGGGGCAGGGGCTGGTAGACGAAGATGTTGTCCACATAGAAGGTATGCTTGGGCAGCTCCAGGCCGCAGTCCCGCAGCATCTGGGTGCGGTAGATGACCGAGTGCATGAGCAGGTATTCCGACGGCTTCCAGTGCCCTAAGTCCGCCCAGGTGAACACCTTCCCTTCCGGGAACACATCGGTGTAGCGTACCACCTTGCTGATGCCCTCTGCCACATGCTCGTAGACGTAGTTGCAGACCATCATATCCAGCGGATTTTCTCCCTGGGACAGTTCCCGCAGCTTGGTCAGCACCCGCTGCAAGGCATCTTCGTTCAGCCAGTCATCGGAGTCCACCACCTTGTAGTACATCCCCTGGGCGTTGCGCAGACCCTGGTTGACCCCTTCGCCGTGGCCGCCGTTGGGCTGGTGGATGGCGCGGACGATGTTGGGGTAGCGCTGGGCGTACTCGTCCGCGATGGCTGCGGTGTCGTCTACCGAGCCGTCGTCCACCAGGATGATCTCCACCTGGTCGCCGCCGGTCAGCAGGGTGTCTGTACAGTGGCGCATATAGGCTGCGGAATTATAGCAGGGCACCGCAAAAGTAATCAGTTTCATAATTGTTACACGCTCCAAAAATCACGATATTATGCTTCACTTGCTTGCCCTATTTTAACACATCCACCAGATAAATAAAACCTTTTTGCAAAAAGCTTTGCCGTTTTTTAATCAAACCTTAACCGCCCCCTCCAGACAAAAAACAGGAGCGGACTCCCTTTGAGTCCGCTCCTGCAAATCTGTTTGATTGGGGTTGATATCCGGTCAAACGTCCTGATTAAGCCTTGATATACTTATCAACGATCTTCTGCAGGGTGCCGTCAGCCTTCAGTTCAGCCAGTGCCTTGTTGACTGCCTTGGTCAGGCCAGCGTTATCCTTGGAGATGCAAGCTGCATAGTTTTCAGTAGCATATTCGGTGTCCAGGATCTTCAGACCCTTGTTGGCTTCCACATAGGACTTAGCGGGTTCGTTGTCGATGATGACAGCGTCCACCTGACCCTGGGTCAGAGCCATGACAGCGTCGTTGCCCTTGTTGTACTGAACGACGGAATCCTTGCCGAAGTCGTCGGTTGCATAGATGTCACCAGTGGTGGACAGCTGGACGCCGATCTTCTTGCCCTGCAGGTCGTCGATCTTGGTGATGGTGGAGTCTTCCTTGACGATGACGGACTGGATGCCGGTAGCATAGGAGTCGGAGAAGTCAACGTTCTTCTGACGGTCGGGGGTGACGGTCATGCCAGCCAGACCCAGGTCAGCCTTGCCGGTGGAGACAGCGGTGATGATGGAGTCGAATTCCATATCCTCGATCTTCAGCTCCAGACCCATCTTGTCAGCGATGGCCTTGGCGATGTCAGCGTCGATACCGATGATGTCCTGGCCATCATAGTATTCATAGGGGGGGAAGTAAGCGTTGGTGGCCATGGTCAGGGTGCCTTCCTTGACCAGCTTGTAGCCTTCGTCAGCGCCTGCTTCGGAGGTAGCAGCGGAAGTGGTGGGTGCGGGTGCAGCGCTGCCGGTGGAAGCGGTGGTGTTGCTGTTGCCGCCGCCGCAAGCGGTGAGCATGGCAGTGCACATAGCCAGTGCCAGAATCAGTGCAGATACTTTTTTCATTTTCAGTAGCTCCTTTTGAATAATTATACGAATCAACCCTAATTATTCGGATTTAACTCTCATGATAACAGCTCTTGTCTGCAAAATCAAGGGGTTTCCTTTGGTGATTTTGCATAACTTCCCACGATTTTCCCTCAGTCCTTTGCGATAGAACGCATCCAACGGTTGGATCGCTCATACCAGAACCCCAGGGGGACGGAGACGAAGGGGGCGATCATGCAGGCCCAATACAGACCCATGAGGCCGAAGAAGTGGTTGAAGGTGATGGCCAGGATAAGCCGAGCCAGGATGCAGTTACAGAAGCTGCTGAAGAAGACGAACCAGGTGTTGCCCACGCCCACCGCCAGGCCGTGGTAGATCATGAAGATGGCGAAGAACAGCTGTCCCAGGATGTCGATGCGGACGTTGATGGCGGCGTAGTGCTGGGTCTCCGGGTCGGGGGTGAAGATGGCCACCAGACCGGGGGCGGTCAGCTCCACGATGACCACCAGCACCACGGTGACGCTCAAGGTGATGGCGATAGCACGATGAACCACCTTGCGAATCCGGTCATAATCCTTGGCGCCGGCGCACTGCGCCACAATCCCGCTGACGGCGCTGTACATGGCGGCGCTGAACAGCTGTGCCAGCTGGGAGATCTTCATGGTGACGCTGCTGGCGGCGGAGACGTTGACGTCATAGGAGTTGACCAGGGTGGTGACCACGATCCAAGCGATGCTGACCACGCTCATCTGGACGGCGCAGGGCAGGCCGACCTTCAACACGCTCTTCACCTTATCCCCCTGCAGCTTCAGCGCCTGGACGCACAGGCCGAACAGCTCCTTCTCCCGCCACAGGTAGAAGACGGACATGATAGCGCTGACGATCTGAGCGATGACAGTGGCCCATGCAGCACCGGCCACGCCCATGTTGAGACCGGCCATGAACACCAAGTCCAGGACGATGTTCAACGCCACGCTGACCGCCACACAGATAAAGGGACGTTTGGAGTCCCCCACCGCGCGCAGGGCGGCGCAGGCGGCGTTGTAGACGGTGACGAAGAACATACCTACGGCGCAGATGCGCAGGTACTGCTGGGACTGTTCCAGGGCCGGGGCATCCATCCAGATCATGATCTGATTTGCCATCAAGAAGAGGACGACAGCCACGCCCAGACCGATGAGCAGACCCATGGTGAACAGGGAGCCGGTGGTCTCCTGGCACTCTTTTTTCTGCTTCGCACCATAGTACTGGCCGATGAGGACGCCGCCGCCGATGGTGATGCCGATGATGACCTGGGTGAGCAGGTTGATGACGGTGGAGCTGTTGCCGATGGCGGACTGGGCGTAAGAGGAGCCGCCGTAGTGGCCTGCGATGATCATATCAGCGATGTTATAGGTGGCCTGCAAAAAGTTGGAGACCACAAAGGGACCTGCGTAGCGCAGGAGCATACTGGTGATGTTGCCTTGGGTGAGGTCGTTCTGACCGGACATTTCATCCGCTCCTTTCTCTCTGAAAATCAGGGGCGTCGCCCCTCGGAAAAAGCCGCGTCCAGCATGGGACGCGGCTCTTGCTGTGTTCGGACGGTGACTGGGTGCCAGTGACCGACGGCACAAGGGTGTTACAGTTCGTCGATGTCGATGATGGTGCCGTTCAGCTCTTCCCCACGCAGGTCGGTGCCTGCCAGATACCAGCCGTTCTCATCCTTCTCCAGGGTGGTCTTTGCCCACCGGAAGGTGCTGGGTCGGTCGATGTCGGGCTGGATCTCGTAGGTGATGGGCTGACCGGGCTGCAGGCCGTGGCAGTGCCAGCCGAAGCTGCGCACTACATTCACCTGATCCTCGTTGGCGCTGTACCACAGGCTTCCTTTTTTCATATCTCTTTCCCTCCTGCATTCTACCGCCCTCAGTCCTCTACGGGCGGCGGGCAGTGGATGTTCTCATGATAATCTTTCGATACTCCAATTATATGGGAAGGCGGAGAGGGTCTCAATAGTCACTTTCGCTAAAAGTCCCCGTTCTGTTTTGGTCACATTGTCCTATTTTCAGAGAGATTTTCCGTTTTTTTCGTTTTTCTGCCGATGATTACAAGGAAATCCTCGTTCATCTGGCCGGAATCTTCTTCCGGATGTCCTCCAACCGGTTCAGAGCGGCGTTCAAGGTCTCGTCCTTTTTGGCGAAGTGGAGGCGGATGAGGTGGTTCACCGGTTCCCGGAAAAAGCTGGAGCCGGGGACGGCCCCCACCCCCACTTCCCGCGCCAGCACGTCGCAGAATTCCAGGTCGCTGGCGTAGCCGAACTCGGAGATGTCCAGCAGGACGTAGTACGCGCCTTGGGGGTTGGTGTGGGAGATGCCGATGGCGTCCAGGCCGTTCAGGAACAGGTCTTTTTTGGCAGTGTACTTGTCCTGGAGCCACTTATAGTAGTCGTCTCCGAACCGCAGGCCGGTGACCGCCGCCTCCTGGAGGGGTGCCGCTGCGCCTACGGTCAGGAAGTCGTGGACTTTTTTGGCCACGTCGATGATGTGGGGCGGGGCGATGATGTAGCCCAAACGCCAGCCGGTGATGGAGTATGTCTTGGAGAGGGAGCTGCAGGAGAGGGTGCGCTCCCACATGCCGGGCAGGGAGGCGAAATAGACGTGGCGGTTGGGTTCATAGACAATGTGCTCGTACACTTCATCGGTTATGACGTAGGTGTCATATTTCTCCGCCAGGTCGGCGATGATCTTCAGCTCGTCGTAGGTGAACACCTTGCCGCAGGGGTTGGAGGGGTTGCACAGGATGAGCGCTTTGGGGTCCTGCTGGAAGGCTGCTTCCAGCTCGTCCACGTTAAAGTGGAACTCGGGCGGGTGCAGGGGCACGTAGATGGGTTCCGCGCCGGAGAGGATGGTGTCCGCCCCGTAGTTTTCGTAGAAGGGGGAGAACACGATGACCTTATCGCCAGGGTTGGCCACGGTCATCATGGCTGCCATCATGGCCTCGGTGCTGCCGCAGGTGACCACAATCTCTCCGTTGGGGTCGATGGTGCGCCCCATGAGCTTAGACTGCTTGGCCGCCAGAGCTTCGCGGAAGTTCTGTGCGCCCCAGGTGATGGCGTACTGATGGAAGTCCTCGTGGGCTACTTCTGCCAGCCGGTCTAAGATGGCCTTAGGCGGCTCGAAGTCGGGAAAGCCCTGGGACAGGTTGATGGCGTTGTATTGGAGCGAGACTCGGGTCATCCGGCGGATGACGGAATCGGTAAAGGTCTTGGTACGTTCAGATAGCTGTTTCATCTTGTCCTCCTACCAGATAGGATTTTTTGTCGTTCAAAATATGGAGCGGGTCCAGGGCGTCCTTGATCTGATTCATGGCACGCAGGTTCTCCCAGTGGGTCTCCCGCAAAAAGTAGCGGCGCTTGCTGATGCCAATGCCGTGCTCGCCGGAGGCGATGCCGCCCAGTTCATAGGCTTTGTGGTACGCCTTGTCCATGTTTGCATGGAGCTCTTTCTGCCAGGTAGCCTCGTCCCGATGGCCGCGCACCACGCACAGGTGGACGTTTCCATCTCCGGCGTGGCCGAAGCTGACCATGCGCATCCCGCTGGACTGCTCCAACTGGTTGATGTAGCCGATAAACTCCGCCGTCCGGTTGATGGGCACCACGATGTCCACTGGCTCCTGCTCGGACACCGCTTCCACCGCCTTGACCAGGGCGCCGCGCACCTTCCAGATGTCCGCCGCCTGCTGAGGGTCGGTGAGGAAGATGTAATCCAGGGCGCCGCTGGAGAGAGCCAGGGCTTGGATGCGTTCTGCATTGGCGGCCACTTCCCTTTCCCTGCCGTCAAAGGTGAGCAGGATATAGGAACCCGCCTCCGGACAGGGATACCGAACGCCGGAAAAGTCCTCGCCCACTCTTACCACATTCCGTTCCATAAATTCCACTGCCGTGGGGTTGGCGTCCGCCCGCAAAATATTCAGGACGCTGCCGATGCCGGTCGTTAGGTCGGGATAGGGCACCAGGATACTCAGGCTGGTCTCTGGCTTGGGAATGACCTTCAGAA
>CAKTHW010000065.1 GCA_934565425.1 uncultured Oscillospiraceae bacterium | reverse complement strand
ATGTGGAACAGGTCGCCGCCGGTGATGCGCCGGATGCGCTGGGCCAGGTGGGCGGAATTGCCGCTCCAGGTGAAGTATGCGATGAGGGTGTTTGCCATGGTCGTTCGCCTCCGGTGGTCTGGATGGTCTCTAGTTTACACGGTTTCGGGGGCGCTGTCCAGCTTGGTTCAAAATCGGATAAAAAAGATTAAAATACGATAAAGTCCGTTGTCTTCTCCCCTTCCCTATGCTATAACGGTCACAGAACGATTCATTTGGAGGTTTTTCATTATGTTATTCGCACTCATCTGGTCCCTCATCTGCGGCTCCTTCATCGGCTGGCTGGCCGGCAAGCTCATGAACCACCCCACCTCCCTCATCCGCAACATCGTCGTCGGCATCGTCGGCTCCGTCCTGGGCAACTGGCTCTTTTCCCTCATCGGCTTCCACGCCTACCGCGGCTTCTCCTCCTTCCTGGTCTCCGTCGTCGGCGCCTGCGTGCTGCTGTGGCTGGCGGACGTGCTGTCCGGACGGCGGTAAGGTCTGCCTGTACAAAACACGCCCCATTTTTCTCCGTTTTTTCTGGGAAAATTCCCTTGCATTTCGTTGCAATTTCCCTACCGGAACGGTATAATAGACTATCATGTTACAATAATAATCTGGGAGAGTGGATTTTATGGCTGACAACGACATCATCATGACACAGAACTTTATTCACGACTTCATCGACGAGGACATCTCCGAACACGGTGTCTACGCCGGTCTGAAAGTGCATACCCGGTTCCCGCCGGAACCCAACGGCTATCTCCACATCGGTCACGCCAAGGCTATCTTTGTGGACTTCGGCACCGCCCAGAAGTATCACGGCCTGTGCAACCTGCGCATGGATGACACCAACCCCACCAAGGAAGATGTGGAGTACGTGGACGCCATTCAGGAGGACATCAAGTGGCTGGGCTATGACTGGGAGGATCGGTTCTACTATGCGTCTGACTACTTCGAACAGATGTACGACTACGCGGTAGAACTCATCAAGAAGGGTCTGGCCTACGTCTGTCAGCTGACGCCGGAGGAGATGGCCGCCCACCGCGGCGACGTGAACACCCCCGCCACCAGCCCCTACCGGGACCGTCCCATCGAGGAGAGCCTGGACCTGTTCGCACGGATGCGGGCCGGCGAGTTCCCTGACGGCGCGATGACCCTCCGTGCCAAGATCGACCTGGCCAGCGGCAACTTCAACATGCGTGACCCGGCCATCTACCGCATCAAGCACATGGCTCATCACCGCACCGGCGACAAGTGGTGCATCTATCCCATGTACGACTTCGCCCATCCCATCGAGGACGCCCTGGAGGGCATCACCCATTCCCTGTGTACCCTGGAGTTTGAGTCCCACCGTCCCCTGTACGACTGGGTCATCGACAACATCTCCATCCCCTATCACAAGCCCCGTCAGATCGAGTTCGCCCGTCTGGGCATCGACCACACCGTCATGTCCAAGCGCAAGCTGCGCCAGCTGGTGGAGCAGAACTACGTGTCCGGCTGGGACGACCCCCGGATGCCCACCATCTGCGGCCTGCGCCGTCGCGGCTACACCCCCACCGCCATCCGGAACTTCTCCGAGCAGATCGGCGTGGCCAAAGCGGACTCCACCGTGGAATACTCCTTCCTGGAGCACTGCCTGCGCAGCGACCTGGACGCCCACGCCGCCCGTGTCATGGCCGTCCTGCACCCGGTGCGCCTGACCATCACCAACTACCCCGACGACCAGACCGAGACCTTCGAGGTGGAGAACCACCCCAAGGACCCGTCCCTGGGCACCCGCACCGTCCCCTTCTCCAAGCATCTGTACATCGAGGCAGATGACTTCATGGAGGAACCGGTGAAGAAGTACAAGCGTCTGACCCCCAACGGCATGGAATGCCGCCTGAAGGGCGCGTATATCATCACCTGCACCGGCTGCGTGAAGGATGAGGACGGCAACGTCGTCGAAGTGCTGGCCGAGTACGATCCCGAGTCCCGGGGCGGCAACCCGGCTGACGGCCGGAAGATCAAGGGCGCTGCCATCCACTGGGTGGACGCTGCCACTGCGGTGGATGCGGAGGTGCGTCTGTACGACAATCTGTTCAGTGACCCCGCTCCCGACGCCGGCGGCAAGGACTTCCTGACCGCTCTGAACCCGGATTCCCTGACCGTCCTGAAGGACTGCAAGCTGGAAGCCGACCTGGCCAACGCCACCGTGGGCACCCCCTATCAGTTCATGCGCACCGGCTACTTCTGCCTGGACAACAAGGACAGCAAGCCCGGCGCACTGGTGTTCAACCGGTCGGTGTCTTTGAAGGACAGCTTTAAGGCGAAATAACACCCGGCACATTATAAAGTACAAAACCCTCGGAATATTTCCGAGGGTTTTCTCTGTGCTGTTATGGGGTCATGCCGCGTCCCCCTGCGCATACAGCTCCGCTCTGGGGACGACTTTCGCGTCGGGACGCTTGACGAAGGTGTCCGCGTCCGTGATCTTGTAGTCCACGAACTTGGCAAAAAATTGGCCGTTGTCCTGGAGGGTGACGGTGAGGGCTTTGGTGTCGGTCTGGTCGTTGGCGTAGGTGATCTCCAGGACGATCACGTCCTCCCGCAGCTCTTCGGGCAGCTTGGCGATGGTCATGTCTTCGTTGTCCGTCAGGGCGCGGATGGTCTTGTCCGGCACCCAGTCGATGAGGAGGTAGGGGTACTCGTCGGTGTTCGACCCGTACTCCACCACAAAGTTCTGGGCCTGGCCGTACTCGTCCCGCTGTTCGGTGCAGTCCCGGTAGTCCAGCTCCTGATTCTTGCAGGAGAACCGGACGCGTTTCATCTCCGCCCCGTCCAGGCAGAACTGCAGCGGGTGATGGGTCATCTCGCCGCTGTCACTGATGGTGCCGGTATCCAACACCACCCCATTGGCGGTGATGGGTTGGTTGCTGTCCACGGCGTAGGCGGTGACATTCATGGCGCCGGAGGGAGACAGCGCCCACAGTCCCCCAGCCAACAAGCAGAAGGCCACCACAGCGGCCACCAATCTGCGCTGCCAGGGACGGTTTGCGGTTGGGGTCGTCTGGGCTTCCGTGATGTACTCCTCTTTGATGTTGCTGACGGCTTCGGAAATGAGTTCTTTCTTCATAGGGAAACACCTTCCTTCTGTAAATAGTCCCGCAATTTCTTCCGGATGCGGGACAGGCGGATGGAGACGCTGTTCCGGCTCATGTGGAACCGCTCCGCCAGGGCTGGGATGTCGTCGGCGTACCAATACCGGCGCACGAAGAGCATCCGATTGCGCGGGTCCAGCCCTGCCAAAAAGGTATCCAGCAGCTGGGTCAGCTCCTGGGCGGACAGGGTGCTCTCCACCGTCTCTAGGGTGGGGATGCTCTGGGCCAGCTCGTCCAGAGCCACGTCGTAGCTGCTGTTGCGCTTCTGAGCGGTGTTGGCGTGGTAGCGTTTGATGGAGCGATTGCGCACGATGCGGCACAGGTAGGTCAGGAGGGGGTTGGGATGCTGAGGCGGGATGGTATTCCAAACCCCCAAATAGGCGTCGTTGACACACTCCTCCGCGTCCTGCGGATTTTTCAAGATATTGCGTGCCACCGCGCTGCACACTGCGCCGTATTTGCGATCCAGCTCCGTGAGCGCCTGCTCGGAACGCGCGAAAAACAATGCGATGATCTGGTCGTCCTTCACTGGGTCATCACCTCTTTCTGCCTCACCCATGTACTCCCCTTTTGGCGTGGGTTCTTTCACTCGGTCGGTGTTTTTTTTCGCAAAAAAGCGGCGTGGCTCCTGCCACACCGCTTCAAACGATAGGAAAACAATAGATGATTCAAAGTCTCACAGAGTTCCGTCATCTTAGATGACGGAATAAAGTGCAATCTGAAAAAACTGGCGGCGTGTACGTCAGTTTTTTCTCTTCTCAGACGGGTAAGTGCCGCAGCGTTAAGCCAATGTGCCGGGGGCACATTGGTAGCGTAGGCCCACCTGTTTCACAGGTGAGGAACCTGTCGACGCAGTGAGTGCATGCACCCGGCTGCATCCTCGATAAAATGCTTGCATTTTATCGAAGCAACGCTAGTTGCGTACTGCTACAGTCACCGTCATGCTCCCCCGGCCATAATTGCCGGTGGGTTCCGCCGTCACGGTGATCTCCGCCTTGCCTGCGCCCTGGATGGTGACCGTGCCGTTCTCGTCCACCTTGGCCACGTCCGGATTGCTGGAGGTGTAGGTCAGCTTCCCGCCGGCGGAGGTGGAGGCGCTGAGCCGGAAGGGGGCGTCGCTGCGCCGCTTGATGTAGTATCTCGTCCCCCACACCGTCTGGGGCGTCCGGTTGGGCTGGCCGCCGTAGAGAATGACATAATCCCCTACGTCAATGTACTCGTCCACCGTCTTCACCAGCTCCAAGGGCATATTGATGCACCCATGGGAACCGGATTCCAGGTAGACGTCGCCGCCGTATTCGTCCGCTTCTCGCCAGGTGGAGTCGTGGAGGCCGATGCCGCCGTTGAAGGGCATGAAGTAGTGGACCCAATCCTTGTAGCCCACCCCCACCAGGTACCGGTCATAGTCCTTGGTCTTGATGGTGTACAGTCCCGCCGGCGTGGCGCAGCCGTCGGCCACAGAGCCGGAACAGATGTCCCCTTCCGCCTTCTTTTTGCCGTTTACGTACAGATACAGGTGCTGTTTGTCCAAATCCACCTCCACGTAGGTGCCGCCCAGGTCGGTGGTGCCCTGCTCGCCGGTGCGGGTCTTGCGGTAAGGGGCTTTGCGCTGGCCGGTGGCTCCGGTCTTCACGGCTTTCAGGATATCTTTTTTCAGCGCCTGGGTGTCCACGCTCTCATCGGTGATGGGCGCTTCCACCTCCACATAGTCGCCGGAGGCGGTGACGAACTGGGCGGTGGTGGGTTCCTTGACGGAATAGATACGGGCGATCTCGTTGACGTAATTGTCCACCTTGTTCTCGTCGATCTGGACGCTTTTGCCGTCCTCGCTGACGGTGAGCCACTTCTGGATGGTGGACTTGTTCAGCCGCTCCTTGCCGTACACGTTCTTCCGCTCCACCTCATAGGTGTAGGTCACGTCGGTCTGGAGCATCTGGTTGGCCTGCGCCAACGCCTGGTTCAGCTTCTCGTCGTCACTGCGCCGGACGGTCTCGCCGCCGTACAACCCCTCGTCCACCGCGTCCAGCTCCGGCTGGAGCTGCTCGGCTGCCGTCTGGACGGCTTCGGCCAGGGCTTGGGTGTCGATGGTGCCGCCCACCTGCTCCTCCTGGATGACGTACTTCCCCGCCTTCTTGTCGTAGGTCAGCACGGCGTCCTGGGTGGCCTTGTCGGCATGGGCGGTGCGCTCGGGGAGATCCTGCATCTCCTGTTTTAAATCCGTCTCGCAGGTGAACACCGGCTGGGCGTCCTCCGTGGTGGAAGAGGTGCTCTGCCCCTGCTGCATGGCCTTGGCCAACCGTTTCAGGGCGTCCTCATCCACCGTCAGCCCCAGCTCTTTCGCACTGAAGGTGCGGGTGTTCTTGGCAAAGCGCACCGTCAATTTGTAGTCCTCCGCCGCCTGCTGCAAGGTCTTGCCCGCCTCTTTCGCGGACTGCTCGGACACGGAGACGCCCCCCACCGTGGTGCCGGCCGGAAAGACCGGTGAGGCGAGGACGCCGGTGCCGTATAAGATCCCCACTGCCGCCAGGACGACCCCGAAAGTCACCAGGAGGGGGAGCCATTTTCTGTTGCCTTTTTTCTCTCTAGCTGTTTGTTCCAACGCGAAGTTCCTTCCTGTTTTTCTAGTTTCGTTGCAATTTGGGTAACATTATAACATAAATTCGCCCGTTAGAAAACCCCAAGTCTCCCTTGCCAAATCGCCCCGTTTCCGGTACACTCTTCCCAGGAGGGGACGCGCTATGTACAACTACAAACTCACCATCCAATACGACGGCACCCGCTACCGGGGCTGGCAGGTCCAGGGCAACACGGACCAGACCATCCAAGGGAAACTGGAAGGGGTGCTCAGCCGCCTGACCGGTCAGCCGGTGGAGGTACACGGTTCCGGCCGCACCGACGCCGGGGTACACGCTCTGGGACAGGTGGCCAACGTAAAGCTGCCGCGCCCGATCGAACCGTCGGAGCTGCTGCAAGAGCTGAACCGCTATCTGCCTGCCGACATCGGCGTCATCGCCGCAGAGCCTGCGCTGGAACGGTTCCACGCCCGGCTCAACGCCCGTTCCAAGACCTACCGCTACCGCATCTGGAACAGCGCCATCCCCAACGTGCTGGAGCGCAGCTACCTCTACGCCCTCCCGGAGGCGCTGGATGTGGCCGCTATGGAGCGTGCGGCAGCGGATTTGGTGGGCACCCACGATTTCCGCAGCTTCTGTGGTCTGAAACGGTTCAAAAAATCCACCGTCCGCACCATCACCGACATCGCCATCACACAGAACAGTGCAGAAGTGCGCCTGGAGTTCACCGGCAACGGGTTTTTGATGCGCATGGTGCGCATTTTGGCGGGGACGCTGGTGGAAGTGGGGTTGGGACAGCGGGCGGCGGACGCCATGCCGGCAGTGCTGGCTGCCCAAGACCGTGCCGCCGCTGGGCCTGCGCTGCCTGCGCAAGGTCTGGCGTTGGTGCGCGTGGACTACTGATATTTTGACGCAAAAAGACGGTTCCCCGAGGGGAACCGTCTTCTGTTTTGTTCGGAGGGACGATGAGTGAAAATTACTCGTTGTCCTTTCTCTTTCTGCCGTACAGCACGACGCCGGTCACGCCAACGCCAGACACGCCCAGCAGTGCCGTCCAGAGGAGGAGGCTGCTGTCGTCGCCGGTCTTGGGTGCGTTGGTCTTCACGCGGGTCTTGGTGCTAGACTTGGTGTTGTCCTTCTTGCCAGGCTTGGTCTTGGAACCGGTGGCCGGGATGGTGTCGGTCTCCAGGAGGTAGCCGCAGACGGTGCACTCCTTGTGCTTTTCGCCGTCCAACTTGGCCGTCGCCGCCTTGTCTGTGATCCAGCTGCTGGCGGTGTGTTCTTCCAGATCTGCAATGTCCTGGCAGCGCTTGCACACGTGCCAGTGGTGGGTCTCGTCCTGGCTCCACTCGGTGTCGTAGTCGTGCCCCAGCGGATTGCCATACTGGAAGGTGTCCTCCTGTTCGGTGCCCTCAGAAGTCAGACCGCAGGCTTTGCAGGACTTGTAATACTCTGCCGGTTCGGTGCAGGTGGCTTCGGATTTCAGATATTTTTCCTCTGCCACTTCTGCCGTGAAGTCATGGGCTGCCAGTTCGCCGTAGGTTCCGCCACAGGTGATGCAGGTAGCCAATTCGGTGCAGGTGGCTGTGCCGCCGCCGCAGTCATCCGTCTCGGTGTGGCTGCTGTCGTTGGAGCAGATGCGGGTGTGGGTGCCATCGTTGTTGGACTTCCAGGTGCTGTAGTCATGACCCAACGGGTTGCCAGACTGGAACGTATCCTCGGATGCCAGGCCACAGGCCTTACAGGACTTGTAGTAGACTGCCTGTTCCGTGCAGGTGGCTTCGGTCTTCAGGTATTTCGCCTCTGCCACTTCCGCCGTGAAATCGTGGGCTGCCAACTGGCCGTAAGTCCCGCCGCAGACGGTGCAGGTGGCCAGTTCGGTGCAGGTGGCCGTACCGCCGTCGCAGTCATCGGTCTCAGTATAGTCACAGCCCTGGCGCTGGCAGGTGCGGGTGTGCTGATCCTTGCCGTTGGAGATCCAATTGCTAAAGTCGTGATTCAGCGGGTCTCCAGATTCAAAGGTATCTTCCTGCTCGGTGTCTTTGGAAGTCAGACCGCAGGCAATGCAGGACTTGTAGTAAACTGCCTGTTCTGTGCAGGTTGCTTCGGTTTTCAGGTATTTCGCCTCTGCCACTTCTGCTGTGAAGTCGTGGGCTGCCAGCTCACCGTAGGTTCCGCCGCAGACGGTGCAGGTGGCCGGTTCGGTGCAGGTGGCCGTGCCGCCGGAGCAGTCGTCGGTCTCGGTGTGGCTGCTGTCGTTGGAGCAGATGCGGGTGTGGGTGCCGTTGGCGTTGGGCTTCCAGGCACCGTAGTCGTGACCCAACGGGTTGCCAGACTGGAACGTGTCTTTCTGTTCAGTGCCCTGAGAGGTCAGGCCGCAAGTGGTGCAGGACTTGTAGTAGACTGCCGCTTCCGTGCAGGTTGCTTCGGATTTCAGATAGTCCTCCTCTGCCGCTTCTGCCGTGAAATCATGGGCGGCCATCTCGCCGTATTCGCCGCCGCAGACCGTACAAACAGCCTTATGCGTGCAGTCTGCCGTGCCGCCGTGGCAATTCTCGGTTTCCGTATGGCTGGCGTCACGCTTACAGATTCGGGTGTGGGTCTTTTGATCGCTGTTCTGCGTCCACTCACCCCAGTCGTGGTCAAGCGCGGTATTCGCTGCGGTAAATATATCGGTGTTGTTGGTGCTTACTTCGCCGCACGCACAGGACCGATAATACACCGCGTTATTGGTGCAGTCCGCAGGAGTTTTCAGCGCTTCGGGCTTTTGAACCCGCTGTGTGTAGGTATGCACATGGATCGGCGTCCAGTAGGCGTAGAGGGTCTGCGTACCGAACACTGTCACGGTGGTGTTTTCTTCAATCTTCGTGCCGCCGGTCTTTTCCGTGTACCAACCGGCAAAATTGTATCCCTCATAGCTGGGAACCGGCAGCGTGCCGTAGGTCTCGCCGGTCGTCAACGATCTGGTTTTGTCCGCTTCA
>CAKTHW010000064.1 GCA_934565425.1 uncultured Oscillospiraceae bacterium | reverse complement strand
CGCTATCAGGGCAAGGATATCTTTGGGGCAGACGTGGACGTGAGCCAGCTCCGCCGAGAGATCGGCATGGTCTTCCAGAAGCCCAACCCCTTCCCCATGAGCATCTATGACAACATCGCCTACGGCCCCCGCACCCACGGCATCAAGAACAAGGCACAGCTGGATGAAATTGTAGAGCGCTCCCTGCGGGACGCCGCCATCTGGGACGAGGTGAAGGATCGGCTGAAAAAGAACGCCCTGGGTCTCTCCGGCGGTCAGCAGCAGCGACTCTGTATCGCCCGCGCCCTGGCTGTGGAGCCCAACGTCCTGCTCATGGACGAACCCACCAGCGCGCTGGACCCCATCTCCACTTCCAAAATTGAAGAGCTGGCCATGGAGCTGAAGGAAAAGTACACCATCGTCATCGTCACCCATAACATGCAGCAGGCCGTCCGTATCTCGGACAACACCGCCTTCTTCCTGCTGGGCGAGCTGGTGGAGTACGACAACACCGAAAAGCTGTTCTCCACGCCGGAGGATCAGCGCACCGAAGACTACATCACCGGGAGGTTTGGTTAACTATGAGAAGTCGGTTTGATGAACAGTTGGCACTGCTTAATCAGCAGCTCATCGAGATGGGCGCCCTGTGCGAGGAGGTCATCGAGATGTCCTCCCAGGCTCTGACCGAAGGGGACAAGGAGCTTGCCAAGCAGGTGGCTCCTCTGGATTCCGAGATCGACCAGAAGGAGCGCAACATCGAGTCCCTCTGCCTGCGCCTGCTCCTCCAGCAGCAGCCGGTAGCCACTGACCTGCGGAAAATTTCCTCCGCCTTGAAGATGATAACGGACATGGAACGCATTGGCGACCAGGCCGAGGACATCGCTGAGATCGTCCAGTTCCTGGACGAACCGGCCAAGGAAGAAGCCCTCATCCACAAGGACGGCCAGCTGCGAGAGATGGCAAAGGCCACCATCCGCATGGTCACCGAGAGCATTCACGCCTATGTCAAGCATGACATCAAGGTGGCGGAGCAGGTGCTTAAGGAGGACGACATCGTAGACGAATATTTCGCTCAGGTGAAGCGGCAGCTGATCCAAAAGATCGCCGCCAATCCGGCGGAAGGGGAGTACGCCCTGGACTTGCTGATGATCGCCAAGTACTTCGAGCGCATTGGCGACCACGCCGAAAATATTGCCGAGTGGGTCATCTTCATGGTCACCGGCGAGCATAAAGAGGGCACCTGATGCCTGGGAACGTCCCGTCACCGAGGGTGGCGGGACGCTTTTTGCGTTTTCGGAGGATGTGCGAAAAGCGTTGTCAATCCCTGTCTTTCATGCTATGATGGTAGACGTGAAAGAAACGCCGCCGACCGATTTCCGGCAGGCGGCGAATGAGGGAAAGGGGTAACAGACATGAAAATCAGAGCGCTTCTTCCGCCGGAGGCCATCATCGTCCGAGCGGATGTGCAGACCAAGGAGGCGGCTATCGACCTGCTGGCAGAGCTGCACGATCAGGTAGGGCACCTGTCGGACAAGGAGGCATACAAGCGGGATGTCTGGAAACGGGAAGGAGAGTGCGTCACCGCCATCGGTATGGGCATGGCCGTGCCCCACGCCAAGAGCGACGCCGTCAAACAGGCGGGGCTTGCCGCCATCACCGTCCCAGACGGCATCGACTGCCGCGCCCTGGACGGGCAGCCCACCCGCCTGCTGTTCATGATCGCTGCCCCAGATGATGGCGACCTGCATTTGCAGATCCTGTCCAGTCTGATGACCCTTCTCGTGGAGGAGGAGCGCCGGAACCGGCTGGTGCAGGCGGCTACGCCGGAGGCATTTCTGGCGGAGCTGGAAGCAGCGGAAGCGTAACTTTGCAGAGAAAGAGGGAGCAGTTAAATGGTATCCAGACAAATTACGATCGTCAATCGGGACGGTTTTCATATGAGAGCGGCAGGAGACTTTGCCAAGGCCATGGCGGCCTTCCAAAGTGAAGTGACCGTCTCCTCTGCCAACAAAAGTGTCAACGGCAAAAGCATCATGCACCTCATCGCCTCCGGCTTCCAGAAGGGTACGGAGCTGACCATCCAGTGCGAAGGACCCGACGAGGCCGCCCAGCTGGAAGCGGCCTGCCAGATGATCGCCTCCGGGTTTGGTGAAGCATGAGCGGGCAGACAGCACCCCTGTCGGGCATCCCCGCCTCTCACGGCATCGGCATCGGCACCGCCGTCCTCCTGCGTCCCCAGAGCCTGACCTATGAGCCCCACCCGGTGGAGGACAAGGCGGCGGAGAAAGCGCGGCTCCAAGCCGCCATCCAGCGGTTCATCCAGGACACCCAAGCCGTGGCCGACACCTTCGGCAAACGCCTGGACGCCCGTGACGCGGAGATTCTCACCGGTCACATCGACATGATACAGGACCCGTTCCTGCAGGAGGAGATGTGGAACCGCATCGACGAGGGCATGTGCGCAGAAGCGGCAGCGGAAGCGGTGCTGGAGATGTTCAAGGCCCTGTTCCAAAGCTCCGAAGTGGAGCTCATTCAGCAGCGTGCCACCGACGTGGAGGACATCAAACAAAAACTGTTGGAAATCCTGCTGGGCGTGGAACAGCTGGACCTGAAACACCTGCCCCAAGACAGCGTCCTGGTGGTGGACGACCTGACCCCCTCCATGACCGCGGAGATGGATCACGACAGCGTGGTGGGCATCGTCACCCAGCGGGGCGGCATCACCTCCCATTCGGCGATCTTGTCCCGTGCCCTGGGCATCCCCGCTGTCCTCAGCGTCCCGGACGTTCTGGAGGCAGTGCAGGAGGGTGCCACCGTCATCGTGGACGGCACAAAGGGCACCGTGCTGGTGGAGCCGGACGGGGCCACGTTGGAGCAGTACCAGACCTACCAGGCCAGTGCCGCGGCGAAAAAGCAGCAGCTGGAGCAGTTCCGCGGACGCCCCACCCAGACCAGAGACGGCAAGCCCATGCAGGTGCTGGCCAACATCGGCACCCCGCCGGAGGCCGTCCAGGTCACCCAACAGGACGGGGAAGGGGTGGGCCTGTTCCGCACCGAGTTCCTCTATATGAACCGCACCGAAGCGCCGGACGAGGCCACCCAGTACCAGGCGTACCGGCAGGTGTGTGAGGAGCTCAGCGGCAAGCCGGTCATCATCCGCACCCTGGACGTAGGCGGTGACAAGGACATCCCCTACCTCCACCTGGAGCCGGAGGACAACCCCTTCCTAGGCTGCCGCGCCGTCCGCTACTGCCTCCGCAACCCGGACACCTTCCGCACCCAGCTCACAGCCCTCATGCGAGCGGGCGCGGAGAGCGGCGGACAGCTGTGGGTCATGCTCCCCATGGTGGCCACCGTCACAGAGTTCCAGCAGGTGCGCGCCCTGGCCGAGGACATCGCCCAACAGACCGGGCTGCCCCTGCCCAAGCTGGGCACCATGATCGAGACCCCAGCGGCCATGCTCATGGCGGACGTGCTGGCCAAATACTGCGACTTTTTCAGCATCGGCACCAACGACCTCATCCAGTACCTGATGGCCGCCGACCGAGGTAACCCCAACGTGGCCTACCTGTACCAAGCCTGTGATCCGGCAGTGCTCCGTGCCCTCCGGTCGGTCATCCAGGCAGGCGTGCAGGCGGGCATCCCGGTGGGGCTGTGCGGGGAGATGGCGTCGGATGCGCTGCTCATCCCGGTGCTCTTGGGCTTCGGCTTGGAACGGTTCTCCGTCAACCCGTCCGCTATCCTGAACACACGACGGGAGATCAGCCGTTGGAGTATCCAGGAGGCGCAGGAGATTGCGGAGCACGCCCTGACCCTGGAGACTGCCGCTGAGGTGGCCGAATATCTGAACCAGGTGCAGGAGCGGTAAATATGCAACAAAAAAACACGAAACGCTGCGGTTTTGCTTGGCGTTTCGTGTTTTTCTTTACTTATGTGGTAGCTCGTTTAACTCGTTCTCAATAAAGTCCACGAACAGAGCCAGCGCTTCCTCTTCCTTCTTGCCGTCACAGCACAGGGTCACTTCCGAGTCCTTCTTCAGGTAGTTGGCCATCAAGTCCACCACGTTCTTGGCGTTGATGTCCTTGCCCTTATAGTTGATCCAGATCTTGCACTCGTAAAACTTGCTCAGCCGGTCGCTGATCATCACCGACGGGAGCATATGCAGGCCGTATTCGCAGGTGATCTTGACTTTTTTGGAAACCATCGTATCTCTTCCCCCTAAAACGCTGCGCATCCAGCGCGACGCCCTTACTCGCCGCATTTCCCGCCGGAGCGCAAGATGATTTACCTCAAATTATACCATAGAACCCCCGTCGGTTCAAGGAAACGCCCCTTGAAATTTTCGCCCCGTTCCATGGACAATCCCGCCCAAACCACGTATAATAAAGGTTGCGCGAATACCGACCTGGGCGGTGGCCTGGGTCGAGACGATACCAAAAATCATCCAGAAATTTGGAAAGGAGACTGAGCTATGACCGCTGAGATTTTGAGCGTGGGCACGGAACTGCTGCTGGGCGACATCATCAACACCAACGCGGCGTACATCGCCAAGGAGCTGGCCACCATGGGCATCGACCTGTACCACCAGACGGTGGTGGGGGACAACCCGGAGCGGCTGAAAAAAGCCCTCCACGACGCCTTCGACCGAGCTGACCTGGTCATCACCACCGGCGGCCTTGGCCCCACCTTTGACGACGTGACCAAGGAGACGGTAGCGGCCTATTTCGGCGCGAAGATGGTGCGCAACGAGGAGGCCATGGAGCGCATTGCAGGCTACTACGCCAAGCGCGGCATCGAGCTGACCCCCAACACCCGCAAGCAGGCGGAAGTGCCCGAGGGATGCACCGTGTTCCAGAACAACCAGGGCACTGCGCCGGGTCTCGCCATGGAGGGGAAGGGCAAGCTGGTCATCATGCTCCCCGGCCCGCCCAAAGAGATGATCCCCATGTTCACCGACTCCGCCATGCCCTACCTGAGTCGCTATTCCGGCAAGACCATCGTCTCCCACACCATCCACTTCTTCGGCATCGGTGAGAGCTTGCTGGAATCTCGGATGCACGAGTACATGCTGGCCCACAAGAACCCGTCGGTGGCACCCTACGCCAAGGACGGGGAGGTGCAGGTGCGGGTGACCGCGTCGGCGCCCAGCCACGAGGAGGCGGAACAGATGCTCCAGCCGGTGGTGGCGGAGATCTGCCGGGACTATGGGAAGTACCTGTACGGCGTGGACATCGGCACCATGCAGAAGGCGCTGGTGGCGGAGCTGCAAAAGAAGCACCTGACCATCGCCGTGGCCGAGGGCGCTTCCGGCGGCAACCTGGCCAAGCGCATCACCGAGGTGCCCGGCAGCGACCAGGTCTTTGAGATGGGCGTGGTCACCAATACTGCCCGCGCACGGGAAGTGCTGGCCGGGGTGGATGCCAAGGTCATGGAGACCTACGGCGTCTACTCCGAGGAGACTGCCCGCGCCATGGCGCAGGGCATCCGCCGTCTCTCCGGCGCGGACATTGGCGTTGCCATCACCGCTCGCACCGGCCTGGAATCGGACTCCGCCGGACAGGAGCTTGGCCTTGCCTACATCGCCGTGGACAGCGACGCCTATCAGCACGTGACCAAGGTGGATCTGGCCGGCAACCGCTCCGCTCAGAGCGAGTTCGTCCGCTACGTCAGCTCCTCTTCCGCTCTTTGGAACGGCCTGAAGGCCGCTTGGAAGAGCGGTTCCGCCAACTAACATAATAAAACCCGGTCAACTGCCCGGAACGGACGGCTGATCGGGTTTTTCTGTGGTCGTGTGGGTTCAGGCGTGGCAGGCGTCTCCGCGGTGGGCGAAGCGTCCCACGAAATCCGGTTCCGCCAGGGCGTCCTCGAAGCTGGTCAGATAGGCGTCGCAGAGCTGCTCCAGCTCCGGCCGGTGCTGGGCGAACAGTTCATCGTAGCAGGCCACCACCTGCATCCCCGCCGTGCAAGCCCCTTGGCAGGCCACCGGAGAGTCGTCGAAGAACAGCACGTCCGACGGGACGGTGTTCATCTGCTCCGCCACCCACAGGAAACCCTCCGGCTTGCTCTTCTCGATGTTGAGCTTCCGGACGAAGAAAATGTCCCGAAAATAGCGCAAAATCTGGTGATGTGCCAACGCGGCCAGGCACAACGGCTCCTCGCAGGAGGTGTAGATGTACATCTCATACCCGGCGTCAGCGCAGCGCTTCAAAAAGGACCACACACCGGGCTTCAGGGGGATGGTGTGCCCATAGGCGTGCTGCGCCGCCTCCATCCACTCCGCCATGATGTCCTCCTCGCTCTCTTCCAGGCCGCAGTATTCCTTAGTGAACTTGGCGGCCAGAGGGAAGGTGGCGTAGATGACCCCCTCGTTGTAGGCGTCGGTCAGTTCGAAGCCGCGCTTTTCCAAAAACGCCCGGTCGATGTCCTGCCAGATGTGGTTGGAGTCGATGAGGGTGCCGTCCAGGTCGAATAACAGTTTCATAGGTGCTCTCCTTATTCGGTAACATAAAACCGCCACGGGAAGTCGATGGCCTCCTGGGCGTAGTCGATGCCAATGCGTTTGCCCACGTGGATCTCTGTGGGGATTTTTTGCGGTTCCGGCGGAAGCCCCAGGTCGGCCAGGGACTCGCACACGAACAGCGTGTCTCCCGTGGCGTCCACGCCGTTTTCCGAACGGGTCAGGGACAATCCCTTGCACAGCTTGCCGGGGCCGTTGAGGAAGTTCTTTCTCTGGTACGCGGACAGCTCGCTAAGCCCCTTGCCGAAGCGCAGGTGGGAGATGACCTCCTGATTCCAGCAGGCGTGTCCGCCCCGCAGCAGCACAGCCGCCGGTTCGCCCTCCGCCTCGGTGACCAGGTTGAGACAGTGGTGCATCCCGTAGATGAGGTAGATGTACGCCGTGCCCGGTGCGGCGAACAACGTCTCTGTCCGCTGGGTGCGGCGGTACTGATAGGCGTGACACGCCTTGTCGCAGCGGCCGATGTAAGCCTCGGTCTCAGTGATGCGGCAGACCAGCAGTTGGCCGTCCAGTCGCCGCACCAGATACTTGCCCACCAGCTCCCGCGCCACCGTGCGAGTGTCGCGGTCATAAAAATCACGGAATAGCTTTGCCAAAACCCTCACCTCGTGGTAGAATCATAACACAACATTTGCAGAATAGAAAGGAAAAGATGAGATGAAGTTGACCGAACAGTTGGGCGCATGGGCGCCCCTGCTGGCCCCCATGCTGGAAGAGCCCTGGTGTAAAGACCTCTTCGCCCAGGTAGACGCCGCCTATCAGGCCGGTGACCCGCCTGTGTACCCGCCCCAAGCAGACCTGTTCACCGCCCTGCGCCTGACGCCGCCGGAGTCCGTGCGCTGCGTCATCCTGGGACAGGACCCCTACCACGAGCCGGGACAGGCCCACGGCCTGGCCTTCTCGGTGCAGAAGGGAGTCAAGATCCCCCCCAGCCTGCGGAACATCTACGCGGAGCTGGAGAGCGACCTGGGCTGCTACACCCCCAACCACGGCTGCCTGACCAGCTGGGCGGAACACGGGGTGCTGCTGCTCAACAACGTCCTCACCGTGTACCAGGGCAAGGCCAACAGCCACAAGAAGTGGGGCTGGCAGAAGTTCACCGCCGGTATCTTGGCCGCCGTCCAGACCCTGCCCCAGCCGGTGGCCTACCTGCTGTGGGGGAGGGACGCCCAGCAGAAGACCAAAAAGCTGCCGGAGAGCGACGCCCCCCGGTTCGTGCTGGCCACCGCCCATCCCAGCCCCCTCTCCGCCACCCGCGGCTTCCTGGGCAGCCGTCCCTTCAGTCAGGTGAACCGCTTCCTGGTCTCCGCCGGCGACGACCCCATCCCCTGGTGGGAACTGTGAGAAATGGGGGAGTGGCACAGAAGTGTGTCGAGACGGGTCGGAGACTTTAATCGAATTGTAAGATTCTTTTTCCATATCGTAATAGCATTTTAACAATTCTATGGTACAATGATAGTTGTTTTGGGTCTCCTGTGGAGCCCTGTGAGAAGCAAACACCGTGTGGATATTGAAAAAACGCTTATGAACTTAACCCAAACCCCTCCTTGGCGTCTCGCCAACAAACTCCTGCCCTCCTACGCCATCCTGCCCCTGATCCTCTGTCCCATCCTGAACCTGCTGGTCTACAACGGCGGACAGCTGCTGGCAAAGGGGCACAAGCACTACGACTTCACCCTGCCCATGGAGGAAGGGCTGCCGGTGGTGCCGGCGTGGACCATCATTTACGTAGGCTGCTTTGCCGTGTGGGTCATCAACTTCATCCTGGTCTGTCGGGAAAACCGGGACATCTGTTACCGCTTCCTGGCCTCCGAAGCCATTGCCAAGGTCATCTGCGGCCTGTTCTTCGTCTTCCTGCCCACCACCAACGTGCGGCCGGAGCTGACCGGGAGCGACCCCTTCACCTGGGTGCTCAGCGTGATCTATTTCTTAGATCGCCCCGTGAACCTGTTCCCATCCATCCACTGTATGGATGTCTGGTTCGCCTGGCGGGGGCTGCTGCCCTGTCAGAAGGTGCCACGGGCGTACAAGTATTTCTCGTTCGTTTTTGCAGTGCTGGTCTTCTGCTCGGTGCTGTTTACCAAGCAACACGTGATCGTAGACATCCTGGGCGGCGTCCTGGTGGCGGAGATGGGCTTCCTGCTGTCCAAGGTCATCCCAGTGGCCAAGCTGTATGAGCGGATGAATGCGAGGATAGGAGTCAAATGAAACAGAAGAAAACCATTTTGAGTATTTTGTTC
>CAKTHW010000063.1 GCA_934565425.1 uncultured Oscillospiraceae bacterium | reverse complement strand
ACCTGACCAAGTTCCCCACCCCCACCCTGGCCACCATCAGCAACGGGGAGTTCTTCGAGGGGGTCAACACCTGGTTTGCCGACACCTTCCCCTTCCGGGAGCAGTTTTTGAAGCTGGAGACAGGCGTCACCGGCCTGTACGGCGTCAAAACCTCCCAGGTGGTGGGCGATGTGAAGCAGGGGGATGACATTCCCGATGCCCCCATGACGCCGGATGACAGCGACAGCTCCGCTGACGCCTCTGGTGATGCATCCTCCTCCGGCGGCGCTTCTTCCTCCGGCGATGCCAGCGCTTCCACACCTGCTGACAGCAATCAGACCAAGCCCAAGGATGACGACAGTGACGCCACGATCCCAGAGTTGGATAAGAACGCCAAATCCGAAACCCTGGGCGCCGTATTGGTCATTGATGACGCAGCCTATGAATACTTCAATTTCGATCAGAAGGCCGCCAACAGCTATATCAAGATGATGAACAAGGCTGCCAAAAAACTCAAAGGCAAAGCCAACTTGTATGACCTGATCGTACCCACCAGCATGGATGTGTGCGTGCCCGACTCCGTCCGGAAAGGCTTGAACACCTCCAGCCAAGAGAAGGCCATCGAGTATATCTTTGGCAGCATGGGCGATGGAGTTCATTCCATTAAGGTGCTGGACACCCTCATCAAGCACAATGCCGATGGCGAGTATGTCTACTTCCGCACCGACCACCATTGGACGGCTCTGGGCGCTTATCACGCTTATGAACGCTTCTGCGAAGCCTCCGGTCAGACAGCGGCTTCTCTGGACAGCTTTAAGAAGGTGACCTACAAGAACTTCCACGGCTCCTTCTACCGGGACACCAAGTCCAGCGCCCTGAAGAATCATCCGGACAAGATCGTCGCCTATATTCCCCCCTCCACCAACGACATCTCCATCACCAATATGGACGGCTCCAAGATGGATTGGAATATCATCACCGACGTGAGCACCTGGAACTCCACCGCCAAGTATTCCACCTTCATCGGCGGTGACAACCCCTTCAGTGTGGTCAAGAATCCCAAGGTGAAGAATGGCAAATCCGTCATGCTCATCAAGGAGTCCTTCGGCAACGCCTTTGCCCCCTTCCTGGTGGAGAACTACGAGAATGTCTACATCGTGGACTATCGCTACATCAAGAATGTAGATAAGCGTTCTCTGACCCAGATGGTGGACAAATACAAGATTGATGACGTCCTCTTTGTCAACAACGTCAGCGCTGTCCGCAACGAAAGCGCCGTGAAGCTGATGTCCGACTTTGTGGGCTGACACCCATCCTTGCCTCCTTCATAGAATGTCATAAAGCGGTGCGTACCGCTTAGACCTATGAAGGAGGTATTTTTATGCCCGATAATAACCCGGCTGCCACCCCTGCGACCCAAAATGAGATCCGCGAATCCACCTGTATCCATACCAAGAAGATCTACGACTCCTGCCAGGCAAAGGACTGCGTGGAGGATCTGCGGCTCTACCCCCTCCTGTCCAGCCAATCCACCATCGACAGCGCCATGTCCCTCCGCGCAGGGCGCGCGGAGCTGCTGCACGTTTACATGGACGTCCAGCCGGTGGGATTGGGACGTGGGTACTACTCGGTAGACCTGCGGTTCTTCTACAAGGTCACCGCCGAAGCCACTGTGGGCTGCGCCCGCAGCGCCCTGGTCACCGGCCTTGCCATTTTCGACAAGCGTTCCATGCTCTTTGGCAGCGAAGGCCGCGCCAAGCGCTTCACCAGCGACTGCGCCTGTCAGCAGCTGGAGCATACGCTGCCGGAGCCGGAGTCTCTGCCCACTGCCGTATGCGAGGCCGTCGATCCCCTCATCCTCTCTCTGCGCCTGGTGGACTGCTGCGCCCAGCCTAATTGCTGTGACCTGCCGGTGTCCGACATCCCTACCGCCATCCTGAACGCCTTTGATGGGGAGATCAACTTCTCGGATAACTCCGCCAAGCGCATCTACTGCTCCCTGGGGCAGTTCTCCATCTTGTACATGGAGCGGGACGCCCAGCTGCTCATCCCCATGTACGACTACTGTATGCCGGGCAAGGAGTGCAGCTACGAGCCCTGCGACAAGGCGCCCTGCGACGTGTTCCAGCAGGTGGACTTCCCCATCGGCGACTTCTTTCCGCCCAATAGCGCGGATGGCCTGTCGAGCTTGGAACGCTTTCCGCAGACGTAATGCGCTGACCTAGCAAAATTCAAGCCGCGCAGCGCGCTTAAAGTTTTGCGGAGCTTTTTCAAAAGCGACTAGGGTCCAGGGGCAAGGCCCCTGGTCGGCATCCGCAGATGCCGAAATACCCCATGCCTAAAAAAGCGCAGGAGTGGGTGAATTTTTGGCGTAGCCAAAAAGAGGGCGAACCCTCGCCAGGGGTTCGCCCTTTTACTATGCTGTATGAATCCTCAAATCCGCATCGCCAGATCATCCGCCGCCCGAATGGCACCGGTCAGCTTCCCAACGCGCTCCGCGTCCCCGATCTGGTACACCGGCACACTGCCGCCCTGCAACGCCTGGTACAGGCTGTCGTTGGGCGCAGAACCCACCGCGGTGATGATGGTGTCGCAGGGGATGTGGTGGACGGTGTCGGTGTCCGTCTTCTTGTCGTGGGTGGACACCACCACTGCCCCGTCCTTGACCTCCAGCACCTTTGTCCTGGCATACTGGGTGACGCCCAAGCGGCGCAGGTCCTTCAGCAGGGGCCAGGCACAGCCGAAATCGAAGTCGGCGGCGATCTTGTTCCGGGCCACCAAAGTCACGTTCCGGCGGGAGGTGTTCAGGAGCTCGTTAATTTTCTCCGGAGACTCCGCCCGCTGAGTCATCATAAAGAACAGCTTTTCCGGCGACAGAGAGCCTTCCTCGGCCAGGTAGGCTGCGGTCTCACAGCCCACGGTGCCGCCGCCGATGACCACTACGTTGCGGCCTGCGATGGCGTTCTTGGCCAAAATATCCGCCGCCTGGTACACAGGGATGTCACTGTCCACGTCCCACTGCTTGGGGGTGGAGCCGGTGGCCACGATGACAGCGTCAAACCCGGCGGACTGGATTTCTGCCACGGTGGCCTCGTGGTTCAACTCCACTCGGACGCCGTATTTGTTCAGCATGGCCTCATAGAACAGGGGCAGGTTGCCGAACTCCTTCTTACCGGGAGGCGCGGCCACCAGCTCCAGCTGGCCGCCGATGTGGTCGGTCTTCTCCCACAGGGTGACGGTGTGGCCACGCATGGCGGCACGGTAGGCGAACTGGCACCCAGCTGCGCCGCCGCCCAGCACCAGCAGGCGTTTGGGCTGGGCTGCCGGAGTGGTGTCCTCCTGCCCTACCCGTCCGGCGAAGCTGTTCAGGAGGCACTCCAAAGGTTCGTTGTTGAACACGTGGGCCAGGCATCCCTGGTTGCAGGCCACACAGCGGCGGATTTCGTCAAAAGCGCCGGCGGCAGCCTTATTGGGCCAATCCGGGTCAGCCACCAGGGTGCGGCAGACGCCCACCATGTCGCACTGCTCCAGCGCCAGGATGGTCTCCGCCTCCACCGGGTCGTTGTGGCGGTTGGCGGACAGGACGGGGATGGACACGGCGTCCTTCACCGCCTGAGCCAGGTACACGAACCCGCCGCGGGGGACTTCGCCGGGGAGCTGAGGGATGACGGTCTCGTGCCACCCGCCGGTGACGTCCAGCAGGTCTACCCCCACCTGTTCCAGCTTCTTGCAGAAGGCCACGCAATCCTCGTTGGTACAGCCGCCCTTGACGAAGTCGTTGCCGGCCACGCGCACCATCACCGGGTAATCCGGCCCCACGGCGTCCCGCACCGCCTGGATCAGCTCCACGCCGAAGCGACAGCGGTTTTCAAAGCTACCGCCGTACTCGTCCGTCCGCAGGTTGGTCACCGGGGAGAGGAACTGGCAGATGAGGTAGCCGGAACCGGCGGTGATCTCCACGCCATCCACCCCGGCCTGTTTGCACCGGAGAGCGGCAGCAGCGTAGCGCTGCTGCACCAATTTGATGTCCTCCAGGGTCATGGGACGAGGGGTGGTGCCGGTCATCCGGGCGAAGACGTCGGAGGCGGAGAGGAGGTTGTCGTCCCCCTCCACCCACTCCTTGCGGCCGTAGCGGCCGGGGGTGAGGAACTGGACGCAGAGCTTGCAGTCATAGGCGTGGACAGCGTCCGCCAGGTCCCGCCAACCGGGGATGAACCGGTCGTCATCCATCCGGAGCATATGGGAGTAGCCGATGTAGGGGTCGGCTGCCGCGCCGCCGGCGATGATCATGCCCACGCCGCCCTTGGCGCGCGCCAGGTAGAAGTCCTTCGTCCGCTGGTTCACGCTGCCGTCCTCGGTGTAGAGCAGGTGCATGGCGGTCATGGCCAGGCGGTTTTTTACGGTCATCTGGTTGATCTGGAAGGGTTGGAACAAACGCTGTAATCTCATATCAAATCCCTCTCTCCTGCACTGGAATGGTCTGTTTTTCCTCCATTGTGCCGGAATTTGGGCAGTTTGTCAACTCCCACAGCGGTATCTGGGCGGCTTCACCTGGAACAGGCCGTGCTGGTTGCAATAGGCGTAGATGCGCCCCACCCCGCTCCGGGTGAACCGGCCTGCCGCCTCCTGCTCCGGGTAGAGCTTGCGCAGCTGCACCCAGTCGGAGGTGATGTAGGCCAGGAAGGAGATGTAGTGGGTCTTGGTCATAGGGTGGTCCAGGGTCACGTAATAGTCCTGGTCGATGCACTCCACCTTCATCTCGTGTCCCGCCTCTGGCTCCTCCACCTCCAAGGGCGGCAGGGTGATGCCGCAGCAGCTGAAGACGCCGGTGCCGGTGGCGTGGATGACGTTGCCGCACAGGGGGCAGACGTAGAATTTGGTGCGCAGCATATTCCCCGCCCGGTTGTGGTTGGTGACGCACTGACCGGAGAGCAGCTCCGCCACGGACACCCCCAGGTGCTGGGCCAGCGGTTCCAGCAGGGCGATGTCTGGGTAGCCCCGGCCGTTCTCCCATTTAGACACGGTCTTATCGCTGACACAGAGCAGGTCGGCCAGCTGTTTTTGGGTGTAGTGTTTCTTCTCTCGCAGCGTCCGGATGGTGGCGCCGGTGACATATTGGGTCATAGGAATCCCTCCTTTTGGTTTCTGTCCTCAGGATACCAGACCTGGGCGGTGGCCGCAACCTACGCTGCGTAGAGCGCAAAAAGACGCTGCCCGACGCAGCGTCTTTTGGGTCTGCTATTCCACTCGGTCGCAGAAGACCGTCACTCTTGTCCGGCCACCCAGGGTGCAGGTGTAGAGCACCAGGTCGTAGCCGCTGTTCTGCACCGCGTCTACCTCGGTGGGCTGCAAGGTCTCGCATTTGGACACGGCATAGGTGTTCACGATGCCCTCCATGTCGGTGAAGCGGACGGTGTCCCCTTTTTGCAGCTCCTTCAGGCGCCCGAAATGGGTCTGGTAATTGTGAGCGGCGATGACCAGGTCATCGGTCCGGGAGGAGCCGAACTGGCGGCAGGGGGCGATCTTGAGTCGGTCGTAGTCCCAATCCGCCATGACGGGCAGCTCCACCTCCAGGGCGGGGATCTCCACGTAGCCCACGTACTCGTAGCCGTCCAGCTCCACCACCGGCAGCTCCGGATCCAGGTCGCCCCGACGGGCGTCCATGGCCGCCTGCACCTTGGCCAGCAGCGCCGCCGCGTCCCGACCGGCTTGCGCGTCCTGGTACCGGTTGTAGAGGAGCAGAAGCAGTGCTGATAAGATCAGCACTGCTCCCACGGTTACGATGGCAATGCCTATCTTTTTAGGCATCGTTCTGCTTTCTCTTGGTCAGGATGACCACGCCCAGTACCACCAGGAGGATACCAGCGCCGCCCAGGACCCAGATGGGCCAATTGAGCTGACCGGTCTGGATGAGGGTCTTGGTGTTGGTGATGGTCACCACGTCGCCCTTGACTTTGTAGGAGGGCACGTATCCCTTGGGGATGTTGGTCTCCACCACCTGCCAGTTGCCGTCGGCATCCAGGTCTTCCCAGGTGTAGCTCCAATCGTTCTTGTCGCTCAGCCGCACCGTCTCATAGGCGGTCTTGCCGTCGTAGAGGGTCACGGTGACGGAATCGGGACGCTCCTTGGAGCTGTCGCCGCTCCAACGCTTGCAGGCGGTGATCTCCACCGGTTCCTCCGGCTCGGGATCAGGGTCGGGCGTCGGGGCTTCCTTTTTGGTGTTGGTGATGGTGGTCGTGGTGCCTACGGTGTCATAGCTGACCTCGTAGCCTTCGGGCACGTCCGCCTCTTCCACCGTCCAGGTGTAGCCTTCCGCCAGCCGGTCGAAGGTGTACGCCCAGCCGTTTTCGGCGTTCAGCTCCTGAGATGCTTCCACTTCGCCGTCCTTGAGCAGGTTGACGGTGATGCTGTCCTGGTCGTGGTTGGCGTTGCCGTCCGACCAGACCTTGCGGACGGAGAGCTGGCTCTCGTTGTAGGCTTCCACGTGGAAGATCCAATCCACCTCGCCCACTCGGTTGGCGAACCGGTTGTCCAGCTCGATGGGCACGGTCAGCTCCACCTTCAAGGTAGTGGTGTCGCCGGTGCGGAAGGTGCCCAGGAGGGTGTTGTTCTGGAGGCCGTCCAGCTGGTCGGGGGAAGCGTCGTAGATCAGCTCGGTGCCGTTCCAGACCTTCATGGACAGCTTGGACAGGAACTCGGTCATGGTGGCCACAGATTCCTTCTCCGCTACCTTCTCGCTGAGGGGATTGCCCGCCTCGTCGTGGGCTTTCGCTCTCATGTAGAGGTTGACGTAATCGCAGTCGGTGGCTTCGTTGGTGAAGGTGATGGTGTCGGTGACGGTATCACCGGGCATGACGTTCTTGAAGCCATCGAAGAGGTCGGTCTCCGTGTACTCGCTGCCGGGCTGGAAGTCGAAGCCGGCGGAGAAGCCCTTAAAGGTGATGGAGGAGGACGCAAAGGCCGAGGTGGCCAGGCTCACGGTCAGGAGCAGGGTCAGGACCAGTGAGAAGATCGTTTTACAAGTTCGTTTCATCTCTCCACCTCCTTAGTTACCGGCATCGGTCACGCTGCCCTGGGGGATCTTCACGCCCCAAGCGTCAGCGACTGCCTTTTCCGGTGCGCTCTGGATGGCCTCTGCCATGACGTCGACAGCCTGCTTGCCGCCGTCCACGTCGTCATAGGATGCCGTCAGGGTCATGCTGTCCGCCAGGTTGGCGGCAGGCTGCTGACCCGGTGCCACGGGCAGGGTGTAATAGTAGTAGCCGTCCTTTTCCACCCAATCTTTGCCCAGGGTGAACTTGGGCAGTTCTGCCGTCCCGCCGATGTGCTGGCCGGCGTCGTTGGTGCGGTAGGTCACCAGCTTGACGCGCAGATAGGCGTCCACGTTGCTGGTGTTGGTCACGTTGACGTCGGTCTTCACGCCGGTGGTCTTGTCGAACTTTTCCGTCACCTCACAGGTCACGTAGGCCGGTGTGAAGTGGTTGGTCACGTTCGGGGTCCGAGCGCTCAGCCAGGCGACGGTGCCGCCTACGGCCAGCGCCAGGAGGAGGACCAGGGAGAGAACTACGGTCGCCATCCGGCCTCTGCGTTTCCGCTCCGTTTCAGGCTTGCGGACGAGCCGTGCAGGTTTGAATCTTTCTTTACGCATTGTCACTCCTCCTTTCTCAGTTCGTTGCTACGTCAGAGCCGAAGATGTTCCGCACCACGGTGCTGAACCCATTCAGCCACTTGTTTTTCTCCAGCTGGTTGGTGCAGATGATCTCCCCTTCGTCCTGTGCCGCGCTCAGGGTCACCTTTGCGCTGTACTTGGGGGTGAACCGCCAGCTCCAGCCGGTGTTCTCTTTGATAGTGTAGGTGCCCACGGGCAGCTCATAGAGGGTCTCGGTGCTGTTGCCCCAGATGGTCACTTCGGAGTACTTTTCGCCGTCCTTGTAGACGTCGAACACGTAGGATTCCTCTGCTGCGCCGCCGACCTTGGTGGCGTCCAGCGTGCAGGTCTTCACGTGGATGAGGAACGCAGGGTCGCCCGTCTTGGCCGGGGTCTCCCAATCGCAGTCGCCGCTGCAATCCTGATGCAGCATGGTGGTGTAGTCGGTCACGTCGGTGCCGTCGATCTTGACGGTAGCCTTCACCGCAGCGTCCTGCTTGGTGTACTTGCCGTTCTCCACCTGATCTGCCTCCAGGGTGATGTCCAGGGTGGGTTCAGTGCCCAGCATGGTGACGGCCGTGGAGAGGGTATTCCCGTGCTTCCACACCGTTTCACCTACCTGGTTGTCGCTGAAGTCCGTGACGACATCCTCGCCGTAGTAGGCGCTGCCGTCCTTAAAGGTCAGCTCAGGCTTGAAGACGTGGATGGCCCCTTCGTCCTCGCCAGCCTGCTCGGTGGCTGCCGGACCCTTTTCGGTGGTGCTCTCACCTACGGTCTTAGGTGCCACTTTTGCGCTGACAGTATACGTCGTGTCTTCGGTCAGGTTGGTGTAGTCGCCGGTGAGGGCGTTGCCGTCCTTGTCCTTCAGACCTGCCTCAATGTCCACGTAGGCGTTCTGCCAGGCTTCCAGGCCGTAGTTGGTCTCGCCCAGCTTCAATGCCACGTTGCCGCACTTGACGGTGGCGCTGTCCTTCAGCTCCGCTGCGGTGACGGTACCGTTCAGGTAGACGTTCTTGTCCGCTGCGGTGACGGTGACAGGCTGGATGGGGACGTTGACGGTGGGCTGCTCAAAGAGCTTGACCAAGGTGCCGTCCTTGTCGTAGATACCGGATTCCGCACCGTTGGTGAGGACGTCATTGCCGCCCAGGAAGCTGTCCTTGGAGGTGATGGTGAACTGGATGATGAGCTTCTTGCCGTTGTGGAAGGTGAT
>CAKTHW010000062.1 GCA_934565425.1 uncultured Oscillospiraceae bacterium | reverse complement strand
AATCAAAGAAAATGACTTGGTTATGATTTTCATCATCCAAGCTTAAAAGAATCATATCTGGTGCTTTAAGTTTGTTTCACGTTGTTTAATTTACAAGGTACACAGTTCGCTGCATTTCGAGGTTTCCCTCTCGGCAACAGCTTGTTTAGTTTAGCACACTCAGCGGAGCTTGTCAAGCACTTTTTTTCAGCAACTTTCTGAAAGCTTTCCGCTTCAGGTTCAGCTGCATTCCAGTTTTTGGCTTGCTCTCTCGAGCGCTTTGTTAGTATACTAAATCCGTCGCAAAATGTCAAGCGTTTTTCGCAAACTTTTTTGCATTTTTTCGTGAACAAACACTTTGGTTCGAATTCCTTCCTATTTTACCATCTTTTCCGAACTTTTGCAACAACTAATGCTGCACCCGGAATGAGATACCCTATTATAATATTGAGCGGCATCCCGATGGCCTGGTATCCGGCATCCATATCAAAGGCAGATTTGGGCAGCGCGCAGCACGCGGCGACCAAGACTAAAATCAAAATCCTTCGCACCCATTCCGGTCGTTTGGCCTCTCCCGCCACCTGACGCAAGGCTTGTTCGGCGGAAAAGGCCAGGACACCCATGAGCGCGGTATCCGTCATCATCCACATGGCGGAGATGATGGACTCCAATCGTTCCATCGCGCCTGTGACGGAGACCTCTTTCGCCAGTGTAAAAAAGGGAACCTGCAAACGCTGGCTCAGTTCTGGCCCGAACACGCCCAAAATGCTGACTGCAATCCCCATGGTGGCGCCAGTCAGCGCGATGACCCACCAGACAGCGCCGCTCTTCCTGGTCTTCCACTGCACCTTGCCCAACAGGAAGCCCGCGGGAACCGCCATACTGATGGCCGTGCTCAAGCGTATCGTCCCCAATCCCACCTCGCGCCAGCTGGTATCTGTCACCGGCCACAGGTTATACAGGCGTATCTTCCCAATGGCCAACAGGAGCACTGCAGCCAAGGTGAGCGTGACCACCCAGAAGAAAATCTTCCCTGCACGCAGCAGGCAGCTCAGATCCTCTCGTACGATCCAAAGCTGCAGCACCGCCATGGCCAAGTAGAATACCAACTTGCCCGCCTCCGGGTAGACGGCCGAGACGTAGCGTTCCGCGTAAAAGCGCAGGTCCACCACCATGACCATCACCATCCACATGGCGCTCAAGCCGCAGCAGACCTTGCCCCAGCGGCTGCCGAAGGCCAGGTGATACACATCTCCCAGGCCACTGTCGGCCGGCATCCGGCTCAGGCAGCGGAAGAGGAAGAACATCAAGATGGACAGGGGCAGGACAGCCGCAAGGGGCAGGAGCCAGGACGCTCGGCGGGCGTCGATGATGCGGGTGGGGACAGCGTGGACGATAGGCGCCATCATCATGACGAAGGTCAAGATGCCAAATTGTCCCCCAGACAGCTTTTTCTGCTCCATTCCGCTCCCCCTTTACGCGCCCTGGCCTACTCCTCGGCTTACGTCGTAGCTCTGCTGTATCACGCAGCCGGTCTTCACGTGGAAGGTCAGGCTCTTCTGCCATTGCTCCCACTTTTGCTGGATCAGGCCAGCCTTCATGGGATACTGCGTCATCAACGTCCGTTTCAAATGGAGGAAATCCCCCACCTGCTGTTCCTGCTCCAACACCTGTATCGCCTCACAGGTCAAGGTTTTAGCCAGGGTCTTTTCCATGCGGCTCATGACGTCCTCATTCAGCTCTTCCAGTTTTCCGCTCGCTTCGGACAAGTCCGCCTGCACCTGGATATTTGCCGTCAAGTCGGTCAGCTCATCCCCTTGCCACTGGGCGCTCCACTTACATTTCTGACCGGTCAGCTTTAGACCGGCTACGCCATCCTCCTCGGTGTCCAAGTCCAGATAGCTCATATCCCCCTGATTGAGCAGCAGGCAGACGCCCCGCCCCAATTCCGGCGGGAACCGTCCTTTTAAACTGGTCTCCTGGAACAACGCCATCCCGTCTGACACCAAGGTGTCCTGTTCCGCTTCCTTCCGCAGCCGCACCACCGGCATCATGGCCCAGCCGTTGTCGTACAGGTCGGACAAGAACTCCCGGACAGTACACGCCCACCCTTTGGACTCCAACGGAAGTTCCTTGCCGGTCTCCTGGAGGCGGTCGGTGGCGGCGATGTCCTCGCTGCCGGATTTGGTGACGATCTCCGCTGCGGTCTCTTCGGTGAAAAAGATCAAAGTATCCAACCGCATCTCATAGTCCCGCTGGATATAGTCCAAAATCCGGTCGATACCAGCCTCGGCTGCGCCCTTACCGATGACGCACTCGGTCACATGTCCATAGGTCACGTAGCCGCTGCCGCTCTTTTGGATCATCTGACAGGCGGCAAAAATGGTGCTGGCCTCCTGCTCCAAGATCAGCGGTTCTTTGCCGCCGCTGCCGGAGTCCTCTCGTTTGGCACCGCTGGAGACGGTGACCTTCACCCGGCCTTTTGGGGCGCTGTCCACCGCCAGGGTACGCACCAGCTCCACGTTGGAGATGTCCTTGGGCTGGGGCAGGAACCGGGGGCTGCACCCGCAGAGCAGGTTTGCTGTGAGCACACAGCAGAGTATCCACGCTACTTTTCTCACTTTTGCCTCCGTTTCCCCTCTGGGTTCAGGGATAGATCCCGCAGTTTGATGTCCGGCATGGGACCTCGAATGACCCAGCCGCCGCCCTTGTGCTGCCATTCTTTGGCCACAAAGGGGGTCAGGTAGCTGACGCCGCAGTTCTGCATTTTGGCCAGCTGGAAGATGAGGGCCGCCACCACCGTGGTCAGGCCGAACAATCCGGCAAAACAAGCCCCCAACGCCACCAAAAAGCGCCAGATGCGCAGGCCGTTGGCGAAGTCCTGACTGGGCATGGTGAACCCGGCCATGCCCGCTGCCGCCACCACGATGATGACCGCCGGCGAAACGATCTTGGCCTCCACCGCCGCCTGTCCCACCACCAGGGCGCCGATGATGGAGACGCTCTGCCCGATGGTCTTGGGCATCCGCAGCCCCGCCTCCTGGAGCAGTTCAAAAGCCAGCAGCATGACCAGCACTTCAAACTGGGTAGAGAAGGGCACGTCCTGTTTGCTGGCGATGATGGACAGAGCCAGCTGGGTGGGGATCATCTGTAGGTGAAAGGCGGAGACGGCGATATAGAACCCGGGCAGCAGGACGGTGACGATGATGGACAGGTAGCGCAGGAGGGTCAGGACGCTGATGATGGACCAATGGTAGCTCAAATCCTGGGGCGTCCGCAGGAACTGGTTCAGGTCACAGGGCAGCAGGCAGCCCAACGGGATGCCGTCGATGAGCACCCCCACCCGGCCTTCCATGAGGCCGCGGCAGAAGCGGTCTGGCCGCTCGGTGAACAGCACCTGCGGGAACACCGTGTGACGGCTGTCCACCAAGTATTCTTCAATGTCCGACGCCGCCAGCAGAGCATCAATGTCCATGTCCGCAATGCGCTGGGACACCTTATCCACCAACGTCTGGTTGGTGATCCCCTCCACCCACAGCACATCCACTGCCGTCTGGGACGTCCGCCCCACCTGATATTCCATACACTTGACCTTGGCGCTCTTGAGCCTTCGGCGCACCAGGGAAGTGCTGGTACGCACGCTCTCCACAAAGGAGTCCCGCGCCCCTTTGGCCTCCGTCTCATTTTCCGGATCGCTGACACTGCGTTTTTCCTCCGTGGGCACAGCACAGGTCAGCACCCCATCAGGCAGCACCACCGCACAGCTGCCACTTACCATAGCCTTCACCGTCTCGTCCATGGTGGTCGGAGTCTTTACGTTCAGGTTCCAGATGACCCCTTGGAGCAGACCGCCCACCTTCTGCACCTCCGCCGGCACCGGTCCGGTGATGAGCGGACGCAGAACGTAGTCGTTGAGCCGCTCGCTCTTGACCATCCCTTCCAGCCAGCACACCGTGCAAGTGCCGCCCTGCACCAGGACAATCTCCCGGCTGGCGAACTCCACACAGTGGGCGAAAGCGGACTCCAACCCCTGTAGATTCAGCGGCAGGTCGTAGACCACCTCCGGTTTCGGATGATGGGGGACATATTCCTGATGGCTTCCCATGGCGCGCGCTCCTCTCCTATTTCTGGGGCTATTATGCCCAGGCGGGCAAAAAATAAGCGCTCATGCAGGGATTTTCTGCCTGAGCGCTTGGGGAGTTTTTACTTTTTCTCGTACACGGTGCCATCCGGTTTGATGCCGGCGTTGACAGAGATAGACTCCAACAGGTTGTAGACGCTGCTGCCGTCGGTCAGGTACTTGGTCACGCACCCGGCCTGGTGGGCGGGCACGATGGTGGCGTCCAGCTTCCAGTCCTCCTTGGTGCCGGTCACGTGGAGTTCCAGCAGACAGGTGAGCAGGTCCTTCTCGTTGAACCAGAAGTTGCCCAGGTTGTAGAAGATGGGCGCACCCTTGTAATACTCAATGCCCTGGAGGCAGTGGGAGTGGGTGCCCACGATCACGTCGGCGCCAGCGTCGATATAAGCCCGTGCGGTATCCTTCTGCACCTGTTCCAGCTCGTAGCTGTACTCAATGCCCCAGTGGACGCAGCAGACCACCAAGTCCGCCTGCTGTTTGGCCTGGGCGATGACCTCTTTGAACTGGGCGGGGTCGTAGCAGCTCAGAACGCCCGGAGAATCCTCCCCGGCGTCCGGGGTGTATAGGGTCAGCTCCGCTCGGGTGGCGTTGACGTAGGCCACTTTCAAGCCGTTCAGGTCGTAGACCAGTGGTTTCATCGCTTCCGTTTTGTTGTGACCCGCACCCACGTAGTCGATGCCCGCCTTGCTCAGGTTGTCCAGGGTGTCGTTGAAGGCGTCCTTGCCGTAGTCGTAGATGTGGTTGTTGGCCAAAGTCACCAGGTCAGCGCCCATCTCCTTCAGGTAAGAGATGTTCTGGGGCTTCGCCCGGAAAGTATAGGCTTTTCCCGCCAGCTTTTCACCCCGGTCGGAGATGGCGAACTCGTTGTTGATGCAGCACAGGTCTGCCTGGTTCATCTTCTCCAGCAGCACCGGGTCAATGCAGGCGGACAGCTTGCCGCCGGCGGAGTTTTTCAGGTACTGCATCACATACCAGTCATCATCCAGGTTGATGTCCCCGGTGAAGGCCAGGGTCAAATCTAATTTCTCCGGCTCCGTTTGGACAGGAGCGGAGCTGGCGGCCGCGCTCTGGGCGGGAGCGGCACTCTGGCTGGAGTTGGAGCCTCTTCCGCCGCAGGCGCAGGTGGTGACCAGCAGGAGGGCGGCGGTCAAGAGCAAAGAAAGGGTTCGTTTCATCATCTTCTCCTATTACGCGAACAGCCCCGTCGCGGGACGGGGCTGTAGGTTGTGAAATCAGCAGAATTTTGCGCCTGCTTCGATGGCGTCGTCCAGGATGATCAGCTGGAGCTTGTCATTCTTCTCGGCGCTGAGCAGCATACCGCAGCTCTCCTGACCCATCATCTTCCGCGGTGCCAGGTTGGTCACGGCCACGACGGTCTTGCCCACCAGCTCTTCCGGCTTGTAGTAGGCAGCGATACCGGACAGGATCTGACGATCCTTCCCGGAGCCGTCGTCCAGGATGAACTTCAAGAGCTTCTTGCTCTTCTTCACGTTCTCGCAGCTCTTGACCTTGCACACGGTCATGTCCACCTTTTCAAAGGTCTCAAAATCAATCTCGTCCTTGAATTCCACGGTGGAACCAGCCTGTTCGGCCTGGCGAGCCAGCTCGATCTCCTTCAGGGTCTCCAGTTCCTTGTCCAGGTCGATTCTTGGGAACAGGTTCTCGCCCTTATGAACGGTGACGTCAGCGGGGAGCAGGCCCCAAGTGCCAGCTGCATCCCAACAAATCATATCAACAGGTGCTTCTTTGTCCAAAAGCAGAGCTAAAAGCGTAGAGTTCACTCCACCTTCCGCGCCGATCTGCTCGAAGATCTTGGCGGTGGTATCCGGCATGAAGGGGGTCAGCATGATGGTGCAGATGCGCACAGCCTCCAACAGGTTGTACAGAACGCGGGCCAAGCGAGGCTTATCCTCGTCGTTCTTGGCCAGCACCCAAGGTGCGTTCTCGTCGATATACTTGTTGGCACGGGAGATGACCTCAAAGATGTCCACCAGAGCACCCTGGAAGGTGTAGGATTCCATCTTTTCATAGTATTTGTCCTTCAGTCCGGAAGCCAGTGCGATCAGCTCGGCGTCCTTCTCCTCGTCCGCCTGCTGTTCTGCGGGCAGGGTGCCGCCGAAATATTTGACGGCCATGGCGGTGGTACGGCTGACCAGGTTGCCCAGGTCGTTGGCCAGGTCGATGTTGATGCGGTTGATGAGCAGTTCGTTGGAGAAGTTGCCGTCGCTGCCGAAGGGGAATTCCCGGAGCAGGTAGTAACGGAGGGCGTCCACGCCATAGCGTTCGGCCAGGATGATGGGGTCGATGACGTTGACGGTGGTGTTGGCCTTGCTCTTGGAGATCTTACCGCCGCCCAGCAGCAGCCAGCCGTGGCCATAGACCTTCTTGGGCAGGGGTTCGCCCAGGCTCATGAGCATGGCAGGCCAGATGATGGAGTGGAAGCGGACGATCTCCTTGCCGATGAAGTGGACGTCGCAGGGCCAATATTTCTCGTAGTCGTCATACTTGTCGTTCATATAGCCCAGGGCGGTGATATAGTTGCTCAGCGCATCCACCCAGACGTAGACCACATGACCGGGATCGAAGGTGACGGGGATGCCCCAGGTGAAGCTGGTGCGGCTGACGCAGAGGTCTTCCAGGCCGGGCTTGACGAAGTTGTTCATCATCTCATTGCGGCGGCTCTCCGGTTCCAGGAAACCGGGCTTGCTGAGCAGTTCTTCAATCTTCTGCTGGTACTTGGAGAGACGGAAGAAATAGGCTTCCTCCTCGGCGTCCTGTACCTCACGGCCGCAGTCGGGACACTTGCCGTCCACCAGTTGGGAATCAGTCCAGAAGGACTCGCAGGGAACGCAGTATTTGCCCTTGTAAGCGCCCTTGTAGATGTCGCCGTTGTCGTGCATCTTTTCAAAAATTTTCTGGATGCTCTTCACATGATAATCATCGGTGGTGCGGATGAAGCGGTCGTTGGAGATGTTCATCAGCTTCCACAGGTCCTTGATGCCGCCCTTGCCGCAGACCACGTTGTCCACGAATTGCTGGGGGGTGATGCCGGCGGCCTTGGCCTTCTGTTCAATTTTCAGGCCGTGCTCATCGGTACCGGTCAAAAACAGCACGTCATAGCCGCACATTCTCTTGTAGCGTGCCATGGTGTCGGTGGCCACGGTGCAGTAGGTGTGACCGATGTGCAGCTTGTCCGAGGGGTAATAAATGGGGGTTGTGATATAAAACTTTTCTGCCATTGTCGCAGTTCCTCCTTTGTTGGCGCCGCCGAATGGAAGCGGGCCACAGTTTCTCTCTCCTCCGTCCTTCTGGTGAGTGGAAAAAGGGCAGGCAGCCGGCGCCCCAGATGCGTGGGGATCCCTGGAGCCTGCGCAGAGATTGATACATTGGATTATTATACCCTCCCTTGCCAATGATTGCAAGGGGCGCAGGAGGATTGCCCCTGCGCCCCGGTGTCACAATTCTATTTTCAGGGTCAGCCGTTGCCGATGGATTTAATCTTCCACCCACCGTCCTGCTGCACCAGTTGGAAGTCCACATCATTCGTCCAGTCATCCTTCCACCAAGGCGCCCAAAACGTCCGACAGTTATACACAACGCGGAAGCCCTGTTCCTGTTCCGAATGATCTGCCTTCGGCTCAATGTCCAGCAGCTTCACATCCGGCAGTGTCTTAGCCTCGTACTGTTCACACCCGTCCGTCATCAGCTGGTTGGCCTGCTCGGTCTCTCCGCGATTGACATCGTAAAGGCACAGACGGACGGTCTCCTCTGCGTCAGGGGTCTGTTCCCCTTGCAGGACGCTCTTGCTCAAACCAAAGGTACGGAGGTGGCTGCTGATGCGCATACCGGCTACAATACCTATGATTGCAACAATCACAATTATCCCTGGTAACCATTGTTTTTTCTTCATGACATACTTCCTCCTGTATCCTCTATCGCCGAATCCATCAGTTTGTTCACCACAGTCACTTCATGATTCTCGTCTACATAATAGAACTTCTCGTTGGAGTAAATCAGCGCCGCATACGGCTTGCCATCCACACGCAAAGAAATACTGTTCTCATCCACCGTCTCATAAGTACCGGACGCCATGCGCTTGCTAAATTTGTCGTAAATGGCGAAGGTCTTTTCCACCTCTTGGGTTGTGATAGCCAAATACGTTTGCTCCTGTGCAAACTGATAGGTTCCGGCAAAATCCTGTACCTTCACACCATCCAACTTCTGCGCCAGCGTGCTGTATTGATATGCGGTAAATAGGTTCAGCACGATCAAAACAATGATGACCAGCGGAATCCATACTCGCTTTTCTTTTTTCATCTCTTACTCCTTTCCCATCACTTCCATCCAAGTTTTCTCCTCATAACGGTACGACCGGCTGTCCCCAGCCTGGTTCTGTATCTGGAACTGAGCCTGCACGATCACTTTGTGCTTTCCGGGTTTTCCGGCCACAAATTCATAGTCCTCTGACACTTCGTCCCCACCAGGCAGCGCCCAGCCATCTGTCCCATCTTCTTGTGGCGTGATCTGTTTTCCGTCCACAGAGATCACAAACAGGTTGGTGTAGTCGAGAAAATAGTCCTGTTCTCCGGTGTTTTCCAGCGAAACGGCGATCTCTCCGGTGTCTCCAGGCTTCAGCCCTTCCTCACACTGCACATCCAACTGGAACACGTCCCGCTCCGGCAGCTCATTCCGCTGGGCGTACTGCGCGTTGGCATAACACCCCACCAAAAACAGCACCAAAAGGATAGTGCCCCAACTACGGCGTTTCATTTTCTCAGCCTTCTTCCTCCACATTGATAAACACAGCCTGATCCGACGTCTTCTCATACGGCTCCGCCTGCCCATCCTGGACGTACCACAGCCGCTGACCTGCATAGAGGAGGACTGCCCCGTTGTCTTCCGACAGGGTGACCTGTCCATCCTCATCCACAGAGTAGGTGGCCTTTTCCGGCGTTCCGAACTGCTGATACCGGTAATACTCCCGCTCTGACGTCAGCACGATATAGGTCGCCCCATCCCACTTATCTCCGCAGATGTAGGTGCCCACCCAGGGGCTGGCTTTTTCCGTGTGACCTACGCCCACGAACTGGCAGACATTTAAGAGCAGGGAGCCAAACAAGGCCACCAGCAATATCACACCCACGTTCTTTCTCATGGCGTTCTCCTTTGATACTTTTTGTAACTTTTGTTATATTTTAATCTGTTTTCCAATTTTATTGTAGTGTAATCGACCCATTTTGTCAACATAAAAAGGGACAGAATGGCTCCGTCCCTTTTTATGATACTGACGGCAGGATCGCCGCCTTGTCATAA
>CAKTHW010000061.1 GCA_934565425.1 uncultured Oscillospiraceae bacterium | reverse complement strand
TGCGCTCCGGCGACCTGGCTTCCGTGCTGCTCATGACGGCAGCCGCCTTCTTTGGTGGGTATATCATCCTGAAATTCAAGAGCTATATCGCCGCCCGGTTCCTCATCTACCGCCACGTGTGGACGGACCCGGCCAACTACGGCTTCCAGCAGACCCGCACCATGTCCGCGCTGGCCAGCGGCGGTCTGTTCGGCCGGGGTGTGGGCAACGGGTGGCTGAAGAACGTGGGCGCGGCCAACACCGACCTGGTGTTCGGCGTCATCGCAGAGGAAATGGGGCTGATCCTGGCGGTCTGCTGTGTCATCGCCATCCTGCTCCTGGCTCTTTTCGCCGTGAAGGAAGCGGCTACCGCCCGCAGCTCCTTTTACGTCATCGCCGCCTGCTCTACCGCTATGATCTTCGTGGTGCAGGTCATGCTCAACGTCTTTGGCTCCACCGACCTGCTGCCGTTGACCGGCGTCACCTTCCCCTTCGTGTCCTGCGGCGGCAGCAGTATGATCTCCTGCTGGGCGCTGCTGGCCTATATCAAGGCATCGGACACCAGGCAGAACTCAGCGTTGGCGGTGAAGCTGCCCAAACGGGTGCGCCGCCGCCGTGGGGAGGAGCTGCCGCCGGAGCCGCCTCAGGAGCCCGTGCCGCCTGCGGACACAGCCGACCCCATCATCCCTCAGGATGGCCCACTGTACACCGATGCAGACGACTGGCAGCGCTACTTTAAATGGGAGGATGATGACGAATGAAAAAGCTCCAACGACGCACCCTCTTTGTGCTCCTGTTCATCCTGGCTCTGGCCGCCGGAACGGTGGTGCTGTGCGCCTTCTATGTGAAGGACGGCGCCCAGTGGGCGTCCTTTTACGGCAATCAGCATGTATATACCAACGGCCGCATTGCCTCCGGCTCCATTCAAGATCGGAATGGCACAACGCTTTTTGACTGCGCCGAAGGGCAATACAGCGATGACAAAACCACCCGTATCTCCACCCTCCACGCCATCGGCGACAAGCAGGGGAACATCAACACGGGAGCGAAAAACCTGTTCGCCGACCAGTTGGTAGGGTTCAGTCTCATCACAGGCACCTCCGGCACGGGCAACACCATCAAACTGACCCTGGATGCCAACCTGAACAACGCCGCCTACCAGGCCATGGCAGGCCGGAAAGGGGTGGTGGCCCTGTACAACTACAAGACCGGCGAGGTGCTCTGTATGCTCTCCACCCCCTCCTTTGACCCGGCGGACGACGCGGAAGTGGCCAAGGTGGCGGCCGGCGACAGCAACTACGACGGCGCTTATCTGAACCGGTTCCTGTCCGGCACCTACACCCCCGGCTCCACCTTCAAGCTGGTCACCTCCGCCGCGGCGCTGGAGACCCTGCACAATGAGAACAGCTTCTCCTACACCTGCAAAGGTTCCCTGACCCTGAACGGCGAGAAGATCACCTGTCCCAGCGTCCATGGCACCCAGGATTTCGCCACCGCCCTGGCCAACTCCTGCAACGGCGCTTTCGCCACTCTTGCCACCCAGGTGGGCGGCAAAACGCTGGAGAAATACGCCAAGGAGGCCGGTCTGACCTCCAAGGTGAACGTCAACGGCGTCAACTCTGCCGCTGGCACCTTCACCGCCGGCACGTCGGACAACGACGTGGGCTGGTCTGGCGTGGGGCAGTACAAGGATCTGGTGAACCCCTGCGCAGAGCTGACCCTGATGGGCTGCATCGCTCAAGGGGGCAGTGCGGCTACGCCGCGGCTGCTGAAATCGGTCACCAGCTCCAAGGGGCTTCCGGTGGCTCATGTGACCACGGAGACCAGTCAGATCGGCTGGAAGGCGGATACCTGTGATAAAATCCGCACGATGATGCACAATAATGTGACCAGCAACTACAGCAAGAACCTGGACTTCGGCGGGCTGAACGTGTGCGCCAAGTCCGGTACGGCGGAAGTGGGCGCCAGCAAGCCCCACGCCTGGTTCGTGGGCTTTGTGGAGGACAGCGCCTATCCCTACGCCTTTGTGGTCGTGGTAGAGAACGGCGGCTGGGGCTCCTCGGTGGCTGGCGGCGTGGCGGCCAGCTTGCTCAAGGCTGCTTGCCAGTAAGGAGGCACCCATGAAGGAACAGATTTATCAGCTCATCGCGTTGGACATTGACGGGACGCTGCTGAACACCAACAAAGAGATCACCCCGGACACGGAAGCCGCTGTCCACCGGGCTTTCGCGGCGGGCAAAGAGGTGGTGCTGTCCACGGGGCGAAGCTTTGCGGAGCTGGCGGAGATTTTGGACACCTTTCCGGAGATGCGCTACGGCATCTGCGAGAGCGGCGCCCTCATCTTCGACCGGCAGGCGGAGACGCCCATCGCCGTCCACCCCATTGACGCAGAATTAGCACGACAGGCGGTGGACATCGCCCGTCCCCGGGATATTTTGATCCACATCTTCCTGAACGGCCGGCCGGTCATCAGTCAGCGCCGGATGGAACAGCTGGCGGATTTTCAGATCCCCTACTTCCAGTCCATGTTTGAGCGTTACTCCCTCCAGGTGCCCGATGGGCCGGACTACTGCCTGAATCAGCCTCACCCGTCCATGGAGAAGATCAACCTGTACCACCACACGGTGGAGGAACGGTCGGAGACGGAGCGGCTTTTGGCGCACCTGCCGTTGTCCATGGTGGACTCGGAAAAGACCTCCCTGGAGCTGTCCGCCGCTGGGGTGGACAAAGGCAAGGGACTGCACGAGCTGTGCGACCACCTGGGCATCCCCATCGAGGCCACCATCGCTGTCGGGGACAGCTTCAACGACGCCGCCATTTTGAACGCGGCTGGGCTGGCCATCGGCATGGGCAACACGGCGGAGCCGGTGCGGAAGCTGTGCGACGTCATCGTCAAGGACTGCGACCATGACGGGGTGGCGGAGGCCATTGAGCGGTATCTGCTGGCCGGCGAAACAGAAGATTGACAAACTCCCTGCGGTCCGATACAATAGGCTCAGGTGAGCATCTACCGGCAGTTAGGCGAAACAGTCTAACTGCCTTTTTCATTCTGACCAAAACCTTGAAATGGAAGGAGCAGTTGCATGAATATCACAGTTTATCTCGGCGCCAGCGAAGGCAATGATCCCGCTTTGCGTGAGGCTGTCCAAGCCCTTGGCACGTGGATTGGGACAAGCGGGAACACGCTGGTCTATGGCGGCTCAAAGACCGGCTTGATGGGCGAGCTGGCCCAGAGCGTTCTGGCGGCTGGCGGGAAAGCGATCGGGGTGGAACCGCAGTTCTTTATGGATGCAGGGTTCCAATACGATGGGCTGACCGAGCTGATCGTGACCGAAGACATCCCCGCGCGCAAGCGCAAGATGCTCGAGCTGGGTGAGGCTTTCATTGCCTTTCCGGGCGGTACGGGAACGCTGGAGGAGATTGCAGAAGTCATGTCCGACGTATCCCTCAAGCAGCTGGACGCCCCCTGCATCCTCTACAACCTCAACGGTTACTATGACAGCCTGAAAGCGCTGCTGCAGCACATGATCGAAAAAGGGCTGTCCTCGGAGGAGCGGCAAGAGGGGATCTATTTTGCGGATGACCTTGCGCAGGTCAAGGAAATTGTGGAACGTACATAACGCACGAAAAAAGACCAGAATTGCGATGCAATTCTGGTCTTTTGCGCTCATCGGACAGGCACAGCCTTCAACGACTCGCCTGTGACCGTGGCCTGCACGGTGCCGGAGGTCAAGTCCAGCACCCGTTTGGCGAACTCCCCTTCCTTCCCTTCCGGCAGGAGGGCTTTGATGGTCACGTCGGCGCCGTACTCGGTATCCGTTACGATGCCGTCCCACAGGGGGATCTCCTGGGTCAGCTTGCCCAGCAGGTTGTAGCCGCAGGGGATGGTCAGCTCCACCCAACGGCGCACCACGGAGACGCCTGCGGCGTTGAGGGTCTCCTTGGCGGTGGTCTGGTAGGCCCGCAGGAGGGGGCCTGCGCCCAGGAGGACGCCGCCGAAATAGCGGGTGACCACGCAGACCACGTCGGTGACCCCTTCCCGATTGAACACCTCCAGCATAGGCTGTCCAGCGGTGCCCTGAGGCTCGCCGTCGTCGCTGTAGCGGAGGACGCCGTTTTTCAGCAGGTAACACCAGCAGTTGTGGCGGGCGTCGTGGTACTGCTTTTTCATGGCCTCGATGAAGGCTCTGGCTTCCTCTTCGCTCTCCACGTGGCGCACCTTGCCCAGGAATCGGGAGCGTTTTTCCACATACTCGGCGTCACCGGGGCCGGTGGGGATATAATATTCGGTCATAAGCACACCTGCTTTCCCGGCTTGGCCGGAGGATTTTTCAATAGATTACACGCTGAGCTTCTCGATGCCCTGCTTCATCCGGGCGATGGACTCTTCCTTGCCCAGGATGTGTGCGATCTCCACCGCGCCACCGGGGGTGACAGCCTTGCCGGCGATGGCGATGCGGACAGGCCACATGATCTTGGCGTTCTTCACTTCCAGCTCTGCGGCCAGGTCGGTCATGACCGCCTTGATGCCGTCCGGTTCCCAGGGTTCCAGTGCCTCGAAACGGGGCAGGATGGTCTGGAGCATTTCCAGGGAAATCTCGGCGTTGGTCTTGGACTTTTTGTGGGTGTAGAGGGCGATGTCGTAGTCGGGCAGCTTGTCGAAGAAGTCCACCTTTTCCGGGATCTCGTTCATGGTCTCGGTGCGCTGGTGGAGCAGGTCGGCGATCTCGGCCACGTCCACGTTGGGGTTCTGGACGGTCTGGCGGATGTAGGGCTCGGCTGCCTTGGCAAATTCCTCCGGGGTCATGGAACGGATGTAGTGGCTGTTGAAATACTTCAGCTTTTCCATGTCGAAGGCGGAGGGAGACTTGGAGATGCCGTCGATGTCGAACACGCGGATCAGCTCTTCCATGGTGAAGAACTCCTGTTCGGCGATGTCACCCTTGGGGCTCCAGCCCAGCATGGTCACGTAGTTCAGGATGGCGTCGGACAGGTAACCCATCTTCAGCAGGTCTTCATAGGAGGGGTCGCCGTGACGCTTGGACATCTTGCGGACGGTCTTGGTCTCCGGGTCAGTGATCATGACGGAGGCGCAGTGGACGTAGGTGGGGATGTCCCAGCCGAAAGCCTCGTAGAGCAGGTTGTACTTGGGGGAAGAGGACAGGTATTCGCTGCCTCTGACCACGTGGGTGATACCCATGAGGTGGTCATCGATGACGTTGGCGAAGTTGTAGGTGGGCAGTCCGTCGGACTTGATCAAAACCTGATCGTCCAGGTCGGCGTTATCCACGGTCACGTCGCCGTAGACGGCATCGTGGAAGGTGGTGTGACCGGCGGGGATCTTCTGACGGATGACATAGGGTTCCCCAGCTGCCAGCTTGGCGTCGATCTCCTCCTGGCTCAGGTGGCTGCAATGACCGTCGTACTTGGCCACTTTGCCCTCAGCGGCAGCGGCTTCCCGCAGCTGTTCCAGGCGCTCCTCAGAGCAGAAGCAGCGATAGGCCAGACCCTTTTCCACCAGCAGCTCGGCGTACTTCTGATAATAAGACATCCGCTCGGTCTGGACATAGGGGCCAACGGGGCCGCCCACGTCGGGGCCTTCGTCGTAGTCCAGGTGGCAGCTCTCCATGGTGCGCTGGATGACGGCCACGGCGTCCTCCACCTGACGGTTCTGGTCGGTGTCCTCGATGCGCAGGATGAACTTGCCCTGGTTGTGGCGGGCGATGAGGTAGGTGTAGAGGGCGGTACGCAGGTTGCCCACGTGCATGTAGCCGGTGGGAGAGGGGGCGAACCGGGTGCGGACCTCGCCCTTGGGGATGCGTGCTTCCATATCTTCAAACCATTGATAATCTAATTTCACGGTAGTTTCCTCCTATTCTTCTACTCCGTTATTCTATTTTTTTCCGCCCACCTTGTCAAGTCTCTCCCGGTCAACCTGCACAAATTCTCCCCCGCTCCCCCACTTTTTCCCCCGTTCCTCTTTCCAAGCAGGGAGAAACTGTTTATAATAGTGGTATTTTCAAACCCAAGCAAGGAGGTTCTCTATGAAACAGGAACTGGAATCCATCCTCTCCTTCGGCGCACAGGCGGTGTCCGGGGAAAAGACCATCTTCGACCAGGCCGCCCTGCGGCATCTGGACCGGCTCATGGAGGGCAACAGCGGCTACAAGACCATCCCCGCCAACCCGGCCGTGCTGAGCCAGGAACTGCGGGAGGGCACGGCCAAGAACGGCCAGTCTCCCCTGGCGGTCATCGTCTGCTGCAGCGACTCCCGTGTGCCGCCGGAGCACATCTTCCACGCGGGCATCGGGGAGCTGTTCATCGTCCGCAACGCAGGCAACCTCATCAGTGATTTCGCCCTGGGCAGCGTAGAATACGCTGTGGAGCACCTGGAGACGCCCCTGGTGGTGGTCATGGGACACACCGGCTGCGGCGCGGTGGGGACGGCCCTGACCCCAGCACAGGAGAAGGGCGGTCTGGCCGCTATCCTGGCGGAGATCCGGGACGCCATCGCCGGTGAGACCGACCCCCATCAGGCAGTGCGCAAGAACACCCTCCACGCCCTGGCCACGTTGGGTCGCAGCCCTATTTTGAAGGAGCTGCACCAGGCGGGCAAGGTGGAGTTCGCCGCCGCCATCTATGACATCCACAGTGGGCACGTGGACTTTTTGCAGGATTGACGTGGAAAAACCGGGAATGGCTTGCCGTTCCCGGTTTTATGCTGTGACAAGGACAAGTCGGAAGCGACTCACCATTGGGACGGACGGTAGCCGGTTTTATCTGCTTCCGTTATGCTGCGAATGACTTTGCATGGCACCCCTGCCGCGATCACATTTGACGGGATATCCTTTGTGATGACGCTTCCGGAACCGATGATGGTATTGTCCCCTATGGTCACCCCTTGATTGATGTGCACCCCCGCTCCGACCCAGACATTGTTTCCAATCTTGACCGGCTTGGCATAGCAGGCGCCGTGGACACGCTCCCATGCGTCGATCGCGTGGTTGGAGGTGTAGATGCCGACCCTCGGACCCAAAAGCACATTGTCCCCGATCTCAATGCCTCCGCCATCCAGCATGATGCAATCGAAGTTTGCGTAAAAATGATCTCCGATGGAAATATGATACCCAAACTCACATCGGAAATTTGGTTCAAAGTGAACCCCTTTCCCGACGGATTTTAACAGCTTCTTCAGCAGCGCCTCTCGCACTTCCGGTGCTTTCCCAAAGCTCGCGTTATATTCATTGGTCAGCAATACCGCTCTTTCCCGTGCCGCTACCAATTCGTCCGTTAGATCATCGTACATCTTCCCACTCAACATCCATTTCTTTTGTTCCTCTAGATTCATCCTGCTCCTCCTATCCAGATTCCAACCTGCCGTACGACAGATTAGGATGCCCCGATCTGGGCGATACCATCAAAAAAGCACGGCAGTTCTCGATGCCCTCGCATCAAAACTGCCGTGCTCGCTCTGGTGCGGATGATGAGACTTGAACTCACACGTCGGTTGACACACGCCCCTCAAACGTGCCTGTCTACCTATTCCAGCACATCCGCAAATTAGCGTTATTTATTATAGGATGAGACGCGGTTTTTGTCAAGCGCTTTTTTGAAATTCCCGCAAAAATCAGAAAAAGAAAAAAATTCTAAAAAAATCGAAAATAGTTGTTGACAATCGGGGAAAAATGAGTATAATAGTAAAAGTGTTCCGCAGGGGACGCAAACAAATAGCGGAATTGTGTAAGGGTAGCACAGCAGACTCTGACTCTGTATGTGAGGGTTCGAATCCTTCTTCCGCTGCCAAAAAGCCTGTGATTGGCTTCAATCACAGGCTTTTTTCTAACTTTTCACCCATTCATAAACAGCTCACATTTGGCTTGGCGCACAAGTCGTGCACAACTGCTGCACAAAACTTCTGGAAAAAACTGCGTATGACTGACCCCATACGCAGTTTTTTTCTTTTCACTTGAGCACCCGTTTCAGCAGCGCCAGCTTTTTCTCCCCATAGGGCGGATACCGCAGGGGCACGTCCACCTTCGTGCTCTGCCGGAACACGCTGCGCTGGTGGGTGAAGGTGTCAAAGGTCTGCTTGCCGTGGTAGCTGCCCATGCCGGAGTACCCTACCCCGCCGAAAGGCTGGTGCTGGCTGGCCAGGTGGAGGATGGTGTCATTGATGCAGCCGCCGCCGAAGGAGCAGCGGTTCAAAACCTGCTCCACGACTGCCTTGTGCTGGGTGAACAGGTACAGCGCCAAGGGTCTCTCGTGGGCGGTGATGTACCAAATGCACTCCTCCAGATCATCGTAGGGAAACAGAGGCAGGATGGGCCCGAAGATCTCCTCCTGCATGATGGGTGCGTCAAAGGTCAGCTGGTCGATGACGGTGGGGGCGATGAAACGCCGGTCATCGTCGCACTGGCCGCCTAGGAGGATGCGCCCCTGGGTCATCAGCCCTTTCAGTCGTTCGTAGTGGCGCCGGTTGACGATGGTGGCCATCTGGCTCAGGTCGCCTTGTGGGAAAAAGGCGTCCAGCGCCTGCTGATAGCACGACAGGAAGTGGTTTTGCACAGCCCTGTGGATAAACAGGTAGTCTGGCTCCACGCAGGTCTGACCGGCATTCAACACCTTGCCAAAGGCGATGCGCTTAGCCGCCAGTGGAATATTGGCGCTCTCGTCCACGATGACGGGGCTTTTGCCCCCCAGCTCCAGGGTCACTGGCGTCAAATGCTTGGCGGCGGCCTCCATGACCACCTTGCCCACCGGCACGCTGCCGGTGAAGAAGATGTAGTCAAACCGCTCCGCCAGCAGCGCCTCGTCCACTTCCCTGCCTCCTTCTGCCACGGCGATGTACTCCGGTGGGAAGCAGTCGGCGATCAGGTCGGCGATGGCACGGCTGGTGGCGGGAGCATCGGCGGAGGGCTTCACGATGGCGGTGTTGCCGGCGGAAATGGCGCCGATGAGCGGGGTCAGGCACAGGTTCACCGGATAGTTCCAGGGCGCCATGATGAGGGTCACGCCGTAGGGTTCTGGGACGGTGTAACACCGTCCCGGCAGTTGACCAATGGCGGAGGGCACCCGTTTTGGTTTTGCCCACTTGCGCAGGTGCTTTTGGTGATAGCGCAGCTCACTGCGCACCATGCCCACCTCGCTCAAGTGGCTCTCGCAGGGGGTTTTGTTCAGATCCGCTTGCAGCGCCTGATAGAGTGCTTCTTGATGGGTCTCCAAACCGCCGGCCAGCTTGGCCAGGGCTTCCTTGCGGAAGCCGTAACTCCGAGTCGCACCTGTGGCGTAGTACGCCCGCTGTCTTGCCACCAGTTCAGAAATCATAGGCTCTCTCCTTTTTCCACAGGCAAGTTTCACCAAAAAGTCTCACAGAGTTTCGTCACCTCCGGTGACGAAAGAAAGTCAAATTCATTTTTTCTGGCGGCGTGTACGTCAGAAAAAATACTGCTCAGCCTGGTAAGTGTGCGAG
>CAKTHW010000060.1 GCA_934565425.1 uncultured Oscillospiraceae bacterium | reverse complement strand
GCCCCTGGATGTCCACCCGGAACCCCTTGAGCTGCTCCAACAGCTGCCGCCGCTGGCCGCGGGTCAGGTCATGTACTTTGGTCTCCGGCGGGATGCCGGTGCGCTCTATAATAACAGGAATCATCAGTCGGGGCAAGAGGCTGCCCAGGGCATTTTGAAAATCCTTATTGGCCTGCGCCTGAAATTCCCGCACCAGACGCTCGTCCAGCTTCTTCTCCTCCAGCGCCGGTTTCAGGTCGATGATGACCGTGTACTGGTTCTTGTCCAGCTTGGTCAGGTGGGCGCTGGCGCTCAAAATGAGGGGGCCGGACAGGCCAAAGTGGGTGAACAGCAGCTCGCCGAACCCCTCATAGGCCACCTTTTTCTTCTGGTTGACCACCTTGATGCGCACATTCTTCAGCGCCAGCCCCTGCATCCTGGGGCAGTCCTCCCCTTTCGCCTCCAAGGGCACCAGGGAGCCTTGCAAATCTGTCACCGTGTGCCCCAGCTCGGACGCCAGCCGGTACCCGTCGCCGGTGGAGCCGGTGGCCGGGTAGGACGCACCGCCGGTGGCCAGGATGACGGTCTGAGCGGTCAGTTTTTTGCCGTCCTCCAGGGTCACGCCGGTCACGTGGCCGTCCTCGGCCTGGATGTGGGACACCCGTCCGTGTACCGTGGTCACCTTCTGCCGCTTCAGCTCCCGCACCAGGGCGTCGATGATGTCCGCCGCCCGGTCGGAGGTGGGAAAGACCCGGTTGCCCCGTTCGGTCTTCAGGGAGACGCCCAGCTCGGTGAAAAAGGCCATGGTGGCCTCCGGTGGGAACCGATCCATGGCGCTGAACAGGAAGCGGCTCCCGTGGGGGATGTGCTCCAACACGGTGCGGGCGTCGGTGTGGTTGGTCACGTTGCAGCGGCCTTTGCCGGTGATGTACAGCTTGCGCCCCATCTTCTCGTTCCGCTCCACCAGGGTCACTTTGGCGCCCTGTCGGGCAGCGGTGATGGCGGCCATCATACCTGCCGCGCCGCCGCCCACTACGATCACATGTTTTGTCATACGTTTTCCTCAAAAAAACGGAGCAGCCAAACACCGGTCTGCTCCGCTTGTCGTTGTCAATCTTGTCCTTGTTTTTCGTACACGTCGTATTCTTCCCAGATGCTCTCCAACCGGTTCAAAGAGGATTCCAGGTGCACCGCCTTCTCCCGGCTGATGGCCACGATGAGGGCGTTGACCAGGCTCAGGGGGGCGACCAGGGAGTCCACGAAGGAGGCCATGTCGCTCTTGGCCAGCAGGGAGACGTCGGCGATCTTGGTCAGAGGGGACACCTTGCTGTCGGTGATGGCCACCACCTTGGCCCCCTGGTCCTTGGCGTACTGCATGGCTTTGATGGTGCGCTTGGAGTAACGGGGGAAGGACAGGCCGATGAACACGTCGTCGGCAGAGATGTGGACGATCTGCTCGAACACCTCGCTGATGGAACTGGTGTCCACGCTGACCACGTTGTCGAACATGAACCGGAAATAAAAGCTGATAAAGTTGGCCAGCACGCTGGCGGAGCGGACGCCCAGGATGTAGATGCGCTTGGCGTTGGCGATGGCGCCCACTGCCTGGTTGAAGCTGACCTGGTCGGTCTCGTCCAGGGTCATGCGGATCTTCTCAATGTCCGACTGCATGACCATGGTCATCACGTCCTGGTTGCCGATGCGTTCCTTGGACACCTCCACCCGCTGGATGGCGGTGAGCTTGTTGCGGATCATTTCCTGCAAGGTTTTTTGCATACTGGGATAGCCGTCAAAGCCCAGCTCCGCAGCAAAGCGCACCACGGTGGACTCGCTGACATTGACTGTCTTACCCAGCTTGCTGGCGGTCATGAACGCAGCCTTATCATAGGACTGTAGGATGTAATTGGCGATCAATTTCTGTCCCTTGGAGAAGGAGGTCATATTCTCCTGAATATACGTTAAGATGTCTGTCATTTGCAATGCTCCTAATTTTTTGGCTTCATCACTTGCAATCATTGCCGAAGATACTTTGATAATAGCATTAAAACAGAGCAAATGCAAGACAAAAATGCAACTTTGCCGGAAAGTCTTGCAAAATTTTGCAAGCTACTTTCCCCGCAGCGCAGAGATCTCCTTCTCAGTCAGGTAACGCCACTGCCCCACCGGCAGCTTTCCCAGCCGGACAGCCCCTTCCCGTACCCGTTTCAGCCGCAGGACGGTCAGGCCGGCGTAGGCGCACATCCGGCGTATCTGCCGGTTCTTCCCCTCGCAGATGACCATGGACAGCACCCCGCCCCGATCAGTCTCCTGCAAGACCTGCACCCGAGCGCCGTGGAACAACACCCCGTCTACTGTCATGTCTTGACGCAGGCACGGCACTGCCGCCTTCACATCACCGTTGACCCGCACATGGTATTCCTTTTCCATCTGGTGGCTGGGGTGGGTCAAAGATTGGGTCAGCGCCCCATCGTTGGTCAGGAGCAGCAGCCCCTCTGAATTCAAATCCAGCCGTCCCACTGGGTACACCCGCACGCCGCAGTCCGCCACCAGCTCCGCCACGTTGGCTCTCCCCTTTTCGTCTGAAAGGGTCGTCACATAACCTCGAGGTTTATGGAGCATCACATAGCAGTGCTCCGGCGCTTTGGCACGGAGGAGGACGCCGCGGACGGTGATGCGATCCCGCTCCGGATCCGCCCTGTCGCCCAGGGCGGCAGGAGTGCCGTTGACCAGCACTTCTCCGGCGGTCATCAGCCGCTCCGCCTCCCGGCGGGAGCAGACGCCGTAGGCGGATAAGATCTTTTGTACCCGTTCCTCCACGGTCATCCCTCCCTTCTGTCCTGTGCGCTCACGATTCCGGATAGTGGTAGACCAGCTCGGTCTGGCCGATCTTTTTCTTGTCCAGATAGAACCGCATCACTCCGGCCATATCCCCCTCTTCCATGGGCACGCCCTGGTTGCTCTGGACGGAGAAGGTGCTGGTGATGCGGGAGGCTTCGCCGTCTTTGGAAGGCCAGGTGACCTTCTCCTTGGCGATGAGCTCCGCCGTTTTGCCGTCGCTGTTCACGGTGGCCACCTTGGCTTTTTTCTTCACCAGGGTGGTCTGCTGGAAGTTGTCAAAGGCCCAGTTGCACAGGCGCTGGTGGTCGTTGTAGTGGTCGTAGTTGTTGAGGGTGACGATGATGATGCGCTGGCCGTTGTCCGGGTTCTTGAAGCAGGTGACCAGGGTGCGGCCTGCCAGGGTGGTGAAGCCGGTCTTGACGCCGATGCAGCGCTTGTCCCGGGAGAGCATCCGGTTGTGGTTCTCGATCTGATACCCGTCCTTGGTCTCGATATAGCCGGTCTTGACGATCTTGGCGAAGAGTTTATTTTTCATGGCATAGCTGGACAGGATGGCCATGTCCTTGGCGCTGGAATAGTTGTCCTCGTCGATGAGGCCGTTGGGCCAGCTGAAATGGGAGTGGGTCATGCCCAGCTCCTTGGCCTTGTCGTTCATCATCTGGACGAACTTCTCCACGCTCCCCGCCGTGTGCTCGGCGATGGCCACCGCGGCATCGTTGCCGCTGCGGAGCATGGTGCCGTACAGACCGGTCATCAGGGTCAGCTTGTCCCCCTCCACCAGGTACAGAGACGTGCCGTCCTCAGCGGCGGCGGTCTTGGAGGCGGTGATGACCTGATCAAAATCGGTGTTGTTCTCAATGACCAGGATGGCGGTCATGAGCTTCGTGATGCTGGCGAAGCAGCGCTCGGCGTTCGCGTTCTTGCTGTAGAGGAGGCGCCCGCTGTCCACGTCCATGACGCAGGCCGAAGTGGCGGAGTTCACCGGCGGCTGGTCGATAGCCCAGGCGGTGGAGGTCAGCCCCACCGCGCACACCACCGCCAGCACCATGGCCAGCAGGCGTTTGATCGGTTTCTTTCTCATGCTTCTCCTTCCGTTGCCTCCCCTTCCGGTGTCTTGGCGGCCTTCTTCTTCGCCTTGTCCGCCTTCCGCTGATCCAGCAGGCGGGAGACCTTGGTCAAAAGCTCCGGCAGCAGGTCGATGGCCTTGTCCAGCGCACCCGCCTCAGTGGGTGCCACCGGCAGCAGGCGCACGTTGTCGCCGTTGATGACCAGGAACGCCTGGGGCTGGATGTTCACGCCGGCACTGCTGGCGCCGCCGTAGGAGTTGCTGCCGGCGGGCTGGTTCTTGGTGGTAAAGTCACTGCCGCCGGAGACCAGGCCGATGCTCACCTTGGAGACGGGGATGACCGTCACCCCTTCCGGGGTGTGGATGGGGTCGCCCACCACCGTGTTCACGTCTACCATCTCCCGCAGCTTGTCCATGGTCAGCTGCACTACTTCTCCTACCGGATGTGTCTTGTTATCCATATGTCTTCTCCTCCTGGGCAGGTGTCTTCCCCTGCCGTTTTTTCCATTGCAGATAGCTTCGCAGCAGCCGCAGGGTCACCAGCAGCGCCGCCCCCACTCGGATGGAGCAGGAACCGGCGGCGTAGACGGCGGACTGTTCGGAACAGAAATCCACCTCCGCTGTGACCTCTCGCCGCAGGATGTTCACGTGTTGTTCCAGCAGGTGACCGATGACGTCCCCGCTGATGTTGGCCTTGCCGCAACGCAGGGCCGCCTTGGCCGGGTCGGGCTGACCGGCGAAGGTGTAGTGCAATCGGAGATATTCTACCCGCAGATGGCGTATCATATCCCCTGCCGCCGCCAACGCCAGCTCCAGCAGCTCCTTGAGCTGGGAGATGGAGCCGCCTTTTAGGATCGTTTGCAGGCTGTTGGGGTAGTTTTCCGCCTGTTTGGGCGGTTTTTTCTCGGTTTTGGGCTTCTTTTTCGCCGCTTTCGCCCGTTTTTGCTTGGGCTTTCGTTTGGGCATGGGGACAATGGTCAGCTTGAACCACCCCAGCCGCGCCCGTACCGTCAGCCCGTCGGCGGAATAGGTGGCGATGACCCCCACCCGGCAGAGCAGCAAGAGCAGCAGCAGCGCCGCCAGCACCAATAAAATGATCCCTACAATGCGCACGTCACCCCTCCTCTTCCTGTTCTCGCTCCCGTTGTTTGAGAGCGTCCTCCAGCTCCTGCGCCAGCGCCCGTTCCCCCTCCCGCTCCGGCAGGGGCGGCAGGTCGTCCAGGCTTTTTAATCCAAAGCAGCGCAGGAACCGGTCTGTCGTTCGGAACAGCACCGGCCGTCCCGGCGCGTTCAGCCGTCCCGCTTCCTGGATGAGGCCCCGTTCCGCCAACAGATTCACCGTGTAGCCAGAGTCCACCCCCCGTATCTGCTCCACCACCCCTTTGGTGGCGGGCTGGAAGTAGGCGATGATGGCCAGGGACTCCAACGCCGCCGGGCTGAGCTGTGGCGGCTTGCGGAGATCCAACGCCTGGCGGATGGGGTCGGCATACTCCGGGGCGGAGCACATCTGGTACCGGTCGCCCAGCTGGACGATGCGCATACCACGGCGCTGGAAGGCGTACTCGTCCGCCAGGGCGTGGATGGCACCTTCTACGGCGTCCTCGTCCTGGGCCAGCACCTGGCACAGGCGCGCCACCGGCACCGGTTCGCCGGATGCGAATAGAATGCCCTCTATGGTTGATTTTATGTCCTGAAATTCCATGGTCATCCAGTTCCCTTCTCGTCCTCATCCGCCCAGGTGACCACGCAGTCGTCCCCCTGGCCGGTGACCACGATCTTCCGCCCCCGGCACAGCTCCAACACCGCCAAAAAGGTGGCCACCACCTCGGAGCGGCTCCGGCTGTCCCGGAACAGGTCGGAAAAGGCGGTGGTGCCGGAGCGGGTCAGGCCGCGCAAAATTTCCGACGCCTTTTCCTCCACCGGGTACGGCTCCCGTGCCACGATGCCCTCGAACTGGGCGGACAGGGGCGGCAGCTGCTCGGCGCTCCGTTTTAAGAGCAGCTTCCCCAGCGCCTGAGGCAGGTCGGTGGGCGGGTGCTCATAGGGGTAGTCGGCGGCAGGCAGGAGCGGCTCCGGCGGTTTGGGCAGGTAATCCTTGCCCACCGTGTAACGATGCTGCAAGGTGGGCAGCACCGCCTGTATCTTGCTGTAGGACGCGCTCCGCTGGCGGGCTTCCAGGGAGGCGATGAGCGCCTCCACCTCGCTGGCCGCTTCCTCGTCCTGTAACGACAGCAGCATTCTAGTTTTAATGTATACCAGGTGGGCGGCCATGGCCACGAACTCGCTGGCTACCTCCAAATCCAACGTCTGCCGCTGATTCATCCAGGCTAAGTATTGGTCGAGGATGAGGGCGATCTGAATGTCGGCGATCTCCATCTTGTTCTTGCTCAGCAACAGCAAAATTAAGTCCAGCGGCCCGTCAAAGTTCTCCCGTTCCGACCGGTTCTGTACCACCCCGTCCAGGTGGTAGACAGGTACGTCCAACGCCATTTACAGCCCGAAGAAGTCCGCCGGGAACCGGGTCAGCTGACACAGCCCCTTCAAACCCCAGTTCCGCAGCACGTCCAGCGGCGTGTCCAGCAGGCCGAAGAAGACCAGCGCAAAGAGGGCGGCCATCAGATAGCGCTCGTAGCGGAGGATGAAATAGTAAATGCGGTCGGGCAGCAGGGAGAACAAAATCTTGGAGCCATCCAGGGGCGGGAACGGGATGAGGTTGAACATCCCCAGACCCACGCTGAGCACTGCAACCTGGATGAGCAGCGCGAAGAGGTGGGCATAGAGCTGGACGGTGATGATCTGTTTCAGGGCGAAGTGATAGAGCAGACTGGCGCCGCCCAGTGCCGCCCATCCCATGAGGAAGTTGCTCAGGGGGCCGGCCAGAGCGGTGATCGCCATGCCGGATTTGGGGTGGCGGAAGTGGCGCATATCCACGGGCACGGGCTTGGCCCAGCCGAACCCGGCGGTGACCAACAGGATGAGACCCAACGGGTCGATATGGTGCAGCGGGTTCATGGACACTCTGCCCTGCCGCTTGGCCGTCTCGTCCCCCAGGCACCAGGCGGCGAAGCCGTGACCCATCTCGTGGAAGCTGATGCACAGGAGGGCGGCGATGGCCTGGATGAGCAGGGAGATCAGTTGTGTCAGGTCGAAATGTTCCAAAAAGGTAGATATTGTGTTCATTTTCTGACTCCAATCAGAAGGTATTACATTATATTATACCAGAGCTGGACTGGAAAAGACAACCGCAAAGAGACAAAAAAAGCCCACGCTATCACGAAAATAGCGTGGGTTTGGGGTTGGTGTTTGATTATGCCTTTACAAAGCGCCGGTAAACTTTCTTGCCCTTCTTGACAATCAGGCCGTCACCTTCAAAGGCGTCAGCGCCATAGCTGTCGGTGAATTCCTCCACCTTTTCGCCGTTGACCTGGACGCCGCCCTGCTTGATGAGGGTCTTGGCCTCCTTGTTGGAGGTGGCGAGACCGGCGGTGGTCAGCAGCTTGACGATGGTGATCGGGCCATCTGCGAACTGGTCTGCGGTCAGCTCGGTGGTGGGCATATTGGTCAGGTCGCCGCCGGTGGAGAACAGGCTCTGGGAGGTCTGCTGTGCCTTCTCCGCTTCCTCTTCGCCGTGAACCAGCTTGGTCAGCTCGTACGCCAGGATGGCCTTGGCCTCGTTGAGCTTGGCGTCCTTCCAGGTCTCCATCTCCGCGATCTGATCCAAAGGCACGTCGGTGAGCATCTTGATGCACTTGATAACGTCCGCGTCCTCCACGTTCCGCCAGTACTGGTAGAACTCATAGGGGCTGGTCTTCTCCGGATCCAGCCACACGGCGCCGGAGACGGTCTTGCCCATCTTCTTGCCCTCGCTGTTGAGCAGCAGGGTGATGGTCATGGCCTCTGCGTCGTCCTTGCCCAGCTTCCGGCGGATAAGCTCCCGACCGCCCAGCATATTAGACCACTGGTCATCGCCGCCGAATTGGAAGTTGCAGCCGTACTCCTGGTACAGGTGGTAGAAGTCATAGCTCTGCATGATCATGTAGTTGAATTCCAGGAAGGTCAGCCCCTTCTCCATCCGCTGCTTATAACATTCTGCCCGCAGCATATTGTTCACGGAGAAGCAAGCACCCACTTCCCGCAGCAGCTCCACATAGTTCAATTCCAGCAGCCAGTCGGCGTTGTTGACCATCAGGGCTTTGCCGTCGGAGAAGTCGATGAAGCGGGACATCTGCTTCTTGAAGCACTCGGCGTTGTGGTTGATGTCCTCCGCCGTCAGCATCTTGCGCATATCAGTCTTGCCGGAAGGGTCACCGATGAGGGCGGTGCCGCCGCCCAGCAGGGCGATGGGCTTGTTGCCGTTGGACTGGAGGCGGCGCATCAGGCAGAGTGCCATGAAGTGACCCACATGGAGGGAGTCAGCGGTGGGGTCGAAACCGATGTAGAAGGTGGCCTTGCCGCTGTTGATCAGTTCCTTTACCTTTTCCTCGTCGGTGACCTGGGCGATCAGGCCGCGGGCGATCAATTCATCATACAGTGTCATCGTTTTTTCTCTCCTTTTGTTGTTTGTTCGGCCGGAGGGACGACACCAAAAAACGCCCTCCGTCCACATGGGGACAGAGGGCGCAAAAATCGAACCATTTTGCACGGTACCACCTCTGATGCGTCGGCTCCTCGCGGAGCGAACCTCAGGGAGTCAGAAACTCCGGCGGGATAACGGTCGCAACCCGGCTGTGCCTACTGGGCGGACACGTCGTGTCATTCCGCCGTTGGGACAGCAGCTCCGAGGGGTATTCACGAGGCGCTCACACTTCCTTGCACCGACCGGAAGCTCTCTGCAGCTCACGCACATCGCTACTCTTCCTCTTCATCGCTTACTTGCGGCTTATTCTAACCCAGTTTTCCCGGTTTGTCAACTGGATTTTTGCTGATTTTTCCGATTTTGTTTGTAGCCTTCCGCTTCCGTCAGCAATTCCCCGGCGCTCTTCAGGATGGCGTCCGAGATGACCGCCCCGCCGGTGAGGCGTGCCAGCTCCTCCTTCCGCCGCTGTTGGGTGAGACGCTCCACCTGGGTGTAGGTACGGCCGTCCCGCTCCCCTTTTTCCACGGAAAAGTGGACGTCCGCCATGGCGGCGATCTGGGGCAGATGGGTGACGCAGAGCACCTGTTTGTGCTGGCCCACGTCCGCCATCTTCCGGGCCACTTTCTGGGCCGCCCGACCGGACACGCCAGTGTCCACCTCGTCGAAGACCAACGTGGTCACCGTCTCGTTCTCCGCCAGCACGTTTTTCAAGGCCAGCATGATACGAGCCAGCTCACCGCCGGAGGCGATCTTGTGGATGGGCTTCAAGTCCTCACCCACGTTGGCGGACATGAGGAACTGCACTTCGTCTGCGCCAGTTTCATCCATGCCAAAGGTGCAGGTTTTCTCGCTAAACGCCACTTCAAATCGCACTTTTGGCATATCCAAGTCCGCCAATTCCTTCTGGATGCGCTGCTGGAGCAGCACGGCTTGTTTTTTACGCAGAGCGGTCAGCTTGGCCGCCACCTTGGCCGCTTCCGTCTGAGCGACCTGCAATTTCTGCTCCAATTTCTCCAGGGTATCGGTAGCACTCTGGATGGTCTCCAGCTCCGCCCGACAC
>CAKTHW010000059.1 GCA_934565425.1 uncultured Oscillospiraceae bacterium | reverse complement strand
TTTGTTCCTGGCCGTCCTCATGTTCGCCACCTATACCGTGCTGGCGCAGTGCGGCAAGGAGCTGGATTTCGGCGCGATGTTCCGCTTCCTCCAGGCGGGGAAGCCCCTGCACTTTGCCTGCGCCCTGGTGTGTATGTGCCTGTTCGTCGTGCTGGAAGGGGTGAGCCTGCGGCGGATCAATCAGAAGCTGGGTTGGGACACCGGTTTCGGCCCCAACCTCATCTATTCCGCCGCCGACGTCTACTATTCCGCCATCACTCCCTCCGCCGCCGGCGGTCAGCCCGCCTCCGGCTACTACATGGTGCGGGACGGCATCCCCCTCTCCGCCGCCACCTCCTCCCTGATGCTCAACATCGTCTGCTACACCGCCTCCTTGGACATCATCGGCGTAGTGGCTATGGCCACCAACTTCCCGCTGTTCCTGCGCATGGCATGGCCGGTGCAGCTGCTCATCCTGTTGGGCATCGGCATCCAGTTCGTCCTGCTGGTCTTCTTCCTGCTCTGTATGTTCAAGAGCGACCTGGTGCTGGGTATGTCCCGCGGGGTCATCCGGTTCCTGGGGAAGCTGCACCTGGTGCGGGATCCGGCGGCCAAGGAGGAGAAGATCCACCATACGGTGGAGCAGTACGCCCAGTGCGTGTCCCTGATGGCGGGGAGCCGACGGCTGTTTTTGGAGGTGCTGGCGCTGAACCTGGCCCAGCGGGTGGTGCAGCTGCTCATCACCTGCTTCGTCTGTACGGCGGTGCCCACTGGCCTGAATTTCTGGCAGGTGCTGGCGCGGCAGGCGTTCTGCCTCACCGGTTCCAATTCCATCCCGCTGCCCGGTTCTGTGGGCGCTTTTGAATATCTGTATATCGGGATCTTTGGTCTGGATATCGACCCCGGCGCGCTGCTTCCGTCCATGATGACGGCCCGGGGAATCTCTTACTATCTGTGCTTTGTGATCTGCGGGGTCATGACCTGGCTCTACCACATTCGCACAGGGAAAAGGTGATCTATTATGCTAGGTTATTATCATTACGGAGTCGTTCTTACATACCTGTCCCTGGTCAGCTCGGTCATCGGCATCTCCATGACCCTCAACGGCCGACACATCACCCTGGCCATCGTCTGCCTCATGGTCTCCGGCTGTCTGGACGCCTTTGACGGACGGGTGGCACGGACGCGGAAAAACGCCACCGACGAGGAGAAGTCCTTCGGCATCCAGATCGACTCCCTCTGTGACATGGTCTGCTTCGGCGTCCTGCCCGCCTGCATCGGCTTCGCCTGCGGGCTGAACAAGTGGTATCACATCGCCATTTTGGCGCTGTTCGTCCTGGCGGCGCTCATCCGGCTGGGCTACTACAACGTCATGGAGATGGCGCAGAAGAACGTGGACGAGAGCGGTCAGCGCTTCTTCCGCGGTCTGCCCGTCACCTCCATCGCCATCATCCTGCCCATCGTCTACGGCCTGATGCTCTATGGCAAGCTGCTGCCCTGGGCGGGCATCATCCTCTCGGTCATGTTCCTGGCAGTGGGCTTTGGCTACGTCAGCCAGCTGCGCATCAAGAAACCTACCCTGGCGGGGAACATCCTCATGATCGTCTTTGGCGCCTGCATCATGGCGGCCATTTTGGTGTTCCGTTACGTCATCCTGAAGAGGTAAACACGATGGAAGAAAAGCAGGGCAAGCTATTACCATTTTTATATGAAACAGCCCCTGGACGGTTCCTCCTGCGGGGGCTGACCCACCCGGCGATCTCCAAAATCGCCGGGGCTTTTCTGGATACACGGGCTTCTACCGTGCTCATCAAGTCCTACGCCCAGAAATACCACATCGACCTGTCCCTCTATGAGCCGGTGCAATACCGCTCCTTCAACCAGTTCTTCACCCGGAAGATCAAGCCCGAGCACCGCCCCTTCGCCATGGACGAGCACGACCTGCCCAGCCCCTGCGACGGCAAGCTCACCGTCTTTCCCATCACCCCAGACGCCCAGTTCACCGTGAAAGGCCAGACCTACACCCTGGGCACCCTGCTCCGGGACGAGAACTTGGCAGCCCAGTTCGAGGGCGGCTACTGCTTCATCTTCCGCCTCACCGTGGACGACTACCACCGCTACCACTACCTGGACAGCGGCACCAAAGGGGAGAACATCTTCCTCCCCGGCAAGCTCCACACCGTCCGTCCCATCGCCCTCCTGAACCGTCCTGTGTTCTGCGAGAACAGCCGGGAGTACACCGTCCTGGACACCGACCACTTCGGCACGGTGGTGCAGGTGGAGGTGGGCGCCCTCATGGTGGGACGCATCTGCAACCTCCACGGCGCAGGTCCCATCCAGCGTGGGGCGGAGAAAGGCCGCTTCGAGTTCGGCGGCTCCACCGTCATCACCCTGTTCCAGAAGGACACCGTCCAGCCTGACCCGTCCCTGGTCACCCGCACAGCGGCCGACCAGGAGACGCCCGTCCAGTGCGGGGCGGTCATCGGACACACCCTAACGTAATACAAAACGAACCCCTTCGGCTCTGGTCGAAGGGGCTTTTCCGTTTCACGACAAAAAACAGGCCGATATCAGTTGTGTATCGGCGGCGGATAGATAAGGTCTCACAGAGTTCCGGCATCTTAGATGCCGGAATAAAGTGCAATCTGAAAAAACTGGCGGCGTGTACGTCAGTTTTTTCTCTTCTCAGACTGGTAAGTGTGCGAACGAAGTGAGTGCATGCACCAGGCTGCAATCTTCAATAAAATGCTTGCATTTTATTGAAACAGGCCGATATCAATTGGTATCGGCCTGTCGATTTTCAATCACATCAGAACGTGCAGCTCAGCTTATGCAGCCTGCTTCTCGTTCTTCTGCTTTGCCAAGGTCTTGACGCCCTCGATGGTCAGGATGATGGCCAGGACGACCAGCAGCAGACCCAGGATAGCCTTGACGTATGCGCCCCAGTCAGCACCGCCGGCGACGATGAGACCGAACTGAGACTTGATGGTGATGACCAGAGAGGTGATGGTGACCACCAGCATGAAGGCCATGGGCAGCAGGAACATCTTGTTGTTCTTGCCCACGTTGCCCAGCCATGCAGCCACAGCCAGCAGACCCAGAGCGGCCAGCAGCTGGTTGGCAGCGCCGAACAGACCCCAGATCTTCTCATAGCCGTTCAGGCCCAGGAAGATGCCCAGGAAGACGGTGATGAGGGTGGAGACGTACTTGTTGGTCAGGACCTTCTTGTAACCGGTCACGTTGTCTTCGGTCTCACCAGGAGCCAGCCAGAATTCCTGGAACATGTAACGAGCCAGACGAGTGGCGGTATCCAGAGAGGTCAGGCAGAAGGCGGAGACGGCCAGGACCAGCAGGGAGGAGACGGTGGTAACGACACCCTCGGAGGTGAGGCCGGGGATGGTGCCGACCATCTGAGCGATGCCGGTGGCGAAGACGGTGGTGGGAGTGGTGATCTCACCGGAGGAATACTGTGCCCAGACATAGCCCACTGCGCACAGGGAGACGATAGCCAGAGCGGATTCGATCAGCATAGCGCCGTAAGCGATGGGCTTTGCGTCCTTTTCGTTGTCCAGCTGCTTTGCGGTGGTGCCGGAGGAGACCAGGGAGTGGAAACCAGAGATGGCGCCGCAGGCGATGGTGACGAACAGGGCGGGGAAGATGGGGCCATAGACTTCGCTGTAGCCGGTGGTGAATGCGGGGATGTCCATGTTGCCGTGCTGGGGGCTGAAGATAGCGGAGCCCAGGACACCCAGGACAGCGATGATCATCATACCGTAGAGCAGGAAGGAGGACAGGTAGTCACGGGGCTGGAGCAGGATCCAGACCGGAGTGACCGATGCGATGGCGATGTACACACCACAGATGAGCATCCAGGTGGTGTAGGTGAGCATCAGGGGATGGAAATTCAGGCCGATAGCCAGGCAGATGACGATGGCGATGACGCCGATGACACTGGCAACACCCAGAGGAGCATTGCGGCGATAGACCAGGAAACCGAAGATGACGGCCAGGACGATGAACAGGATGGAGATCATGGCCACGGACGCATGGGAGTTGGTCTGAGCGGCGGCCACTTCTGCGGTGATGGTGTCAGAGGGATTGACGATGCAGAAGGTGTTGGCAACGATAGAAGCGAAGGCTGCCACGACCAGGACCAGAGTCAGATAAGCGAATACGTTGAAGAGCTTCTTGGCGCGGGGGCCGATGTTGGTGGAGATGACCTCACCAATGGACTGACCCTTGTGGCGGACAGAGGCGAACAGAGCGCCGAAGTCATGGACGCCGCCGAAGAAGATGCCGCCGATGAGGACCCACAGCAGAACGGGGACCCAGCCGAACACAGCAGCCTGGATGGGGCCGTTGATGGGGCCAGCGCCGGCGATGGAGGAAAAATGATGACCCATCAGAACGGGAGCCTTTGCGGGGCAGTAGTCCACGCCGTCTTCCAGTTCGTGAGAGGGGGTCTTGGTGGTGTCTTGCACACCCCACTGCTTGGCCAGCCAGCCGCCATAGAAGATATAGCCGCAGACCAGGATAGCCAAACCGATGATCAGAATAATTGCACCATTCATAAGAATTTAGCACACTCCTTCTCTTTTCAATTTACTTCCATTTGAACTTACGCTTTTTCACTTTCTCGGGGAAAAGCAAACTTTTCAAAAACTCCACTGTCTTCCGGCCGTCGGAATTCCCAGCCACCACGGGTTCCATCCCAACCCCGATCATGGCCGTGTGGACTTCCATCCAGCCTTTCAGTGAAAATTGAAAACTTTTTCGCATGCGGCACCGCTTGACCTTTTTCATGGCCTCCTCAGTATAGGTGTCGCAGAGGAACAGGACAACGATGTAGCTGCTCATGTGGTTCTTGTCCGGGTGGATGTGTTCCATCCCCCGGTCGTAGGCCAGCTGGATGCACTGGTCGAAGACCTCCTCCGTCAGATGAGGGACGGAGAAGAAGTAGACGTACTCGTTGTTGTCCGTCGCCCACAGCTCCGCCTTTTTGGACAGGACGTACTTGGTGCCATGGACGTGGAAGAAGGCGGTGGCCACCAACGGCTCCTGTGCCTCCATCGGTTCTACGTCGTAGTAGACGGCGTAGGAACGCAGCAGACGGGGTAATAACGTGTCACGGGTTGCTGCATGGTTCACGGCGGTTCCTCCCTAGCTTATAACGGAAATGTGAGGGGTTCTGTACTGGACTCTAGTTTAACACGCTCGCAGAAAGATGCAAGGGGTGAAAAAAAGGAAGGAAAGGGTGCAAAAAGGAGAAATATGAACAAATAATGAATGAATCGGATACAAAAGCGGGAAATCCGGGGATTTTCCCAATGGAAAAGAAGTTTTTGTGCAGGTTATACAAAAATGAATCGAAAAATTCAGGATAATGGGCGTCCGCACCTAGCACAACAACGAAAAATGGAATGTACGCCAGGGAAAAGCAGTTCTGGGAAAAACAACCCGACCTGCCCATTTCGCAAAAACACCCGTCCCCATTGGGAACGGGTGTCGTTCTGCATAGCAGCTTGCACGCTTATACCTATTTTATATATGCCAGATGTCTTCCGCGTACTGTCGTACCGTCCGGTCGGAGGAGAACGTCCCAGCGGCGGCGATGTTCTTAAGGCACTTCCGCCCGAAGCCAAGCCGATCCTGATAGTCCCGGTTGGCCCGGAGCTTGGCGTCCAGGTAGCTGGCAAAATCCTTCAGCAGGAAGTAGTGATCCGCCTTGTGCCAGCTGGCCCCATCCAGCAGCGCTCCGTGGAGCTCGGCAAGCCCCGCGTCGCTCTCGATGGTGCCGTCCACCAACGTATCCACCACCCGCCGCAGCAGGGGATTGCTGTCGTACAGCTCACGAGGCTGATAGCTGTCCCGGATGGACTCCAGCTCTTCCACCGTGGAGCCGAAGATATAGTTGTTCTCCATGCCCGCCTGCTGGACAATCTCCACGTTGGCCCCGTCCAACGTCCCCAGGGTCACCGCACCGTTGAGCATCAGCTTCATATTGCCGGTGCCGGAGGCCTCGGTGCCGGCAGGGGAGATCTGCTCGGAGATGTCAGCGGCGGGGATAATTTGTTCTGCATAGGAACAGTTATAATTCTGAACGAACAGCACCTGCAATTTCCCATGCATGGCTGGGTCATTGTTGATGAGCCGGGCGATGCGGTTGATATACCGGATGACCGCCTTGGCACGGTCGTAGCCGGGAGCGGCCTTCGCGCCGAACAGGAACGCGGTGGGGGTGAAGTCGGGCAGATTGCCTGCCTTCAGCTCGAAGTAGATGGCCATGATGGACAGGGCGTTCAAAAGCTGCCGCTTATACTCGTGGAGGCGCTTCACCTGCACGTCGAACAGGAAGTGAGGTGCTAACACCACGTGTTCCCGCTTCCAAATCTGGTCGCACAGCTGCTGCTTCTTCACCAGCTTCACCCGGTTGAATCGAGTCACCAGGTCGTCGTCAATCTTATCCTTCAGCTCTGCCAGCCGGTCCAGGTCGGTCAGGAAGCCATCGCCAATCTCCGATTCGATGAGCGCCGTCAGCTCCGGATTGCTCAGCCCCAGCCAGCGGCGAGGGGTGATGCCGTTGGTCTTGTTCTGGAACCGCTCCGGATAGCAGGCGTACCAGTCCCGGAACAGGTCGCGTTTCAGCAGCTCCGAGTGGATTTGGGCCACGCCGTTGACGGAAGAGGACACGTACACGGACAGGTTGGCCATGTGGGCGGTGTTGTCCTTCAAGATGAACAGGTTCCGGTCCGGGTGCTCCGCCCTCAAGCGGGCGTCGATGCGCTCCAAGATGGAACAAATCTCCGGCACCACCGACCGCAGCAGTTCCATGTCCCACTTCTCCAGCGCCTCGCCCATCACCGTGTGGTTGGTGTAGGAGAACACCTGTCGGGTGATCTCGAAGGCGGTGTCAAAGCTCAGCCCACGCTCCATCAGCAGCCGCATCAGCTCTGGGATGGACAGGGCAGGGTGGGTGTCGTTGAGCTGGATGGCGCAGAAGGCGGCCAGGTTTTCCCAGTTGTCCCCGTGAGCGGCCTGGTAGCTCCGCAAAATGTCCTGAAGGGAGGCGGAGGACAGCACATACTGCTGCTTGATGCGCAGCCGCTTGCCCTCCCAGGTGGTGTCGTTGGGGTAGAGCACCCGGGTGATGTTCTCGGCGGCGTTCTTCTCTGCCAGCGCCTGGTAGTAATCCTGGGCGTTGAACGCCTCAAAGTCCAGCTCATGGACTGCCTCGCACTGCCACAGCCGCAGGGTGCCGATGTTGTCGGTGCCGTAGCCGATGATGGGCATATCATAGGGGACGGCGATGACGGTCTGGTCGGCGAAGGTGACCCGCACGGCGTGTTTGTCCCGGCGATAGCTCCAGGGGTCGCCGAAGTGGGTCCAGTCGTCGATCATCTCCTTCTGGGCGTCGTCCTCAAAGCGCTGCTTGAACAGCCCGAACCGATAGCGCAGCCCGTAGCCGGACAGGGGGATGTTCAGGGTAGCGGCGCTGTCCAAAAAACACGCCGCCAGCCGTCCCAGGCCGCCGTTGCCCAACGCGGCGTCCTCCACCTCCTCCAGCATGGCCAGGTCAACGCCACGCTGGGCGAAGGCGGTGCGCATCTCCTCCAGGATGCCCAGGTTGTAGAGGTTGCTGTAGATGAGCCGCCCCATCAGGTACTCGGCGGAGAAATAATACGCCTTGCGCAACGGCGCACGCCGCCTCCGGCAGGCGCTCCACTGCTCGGTGATGGACAGCATCACCGCTTCCCCCAGACAGTCGTGGAGGCGGGCGGCGTTGGTCTCCATCAGACTCTCGTCGTGACGGCATTTGAGGATGGTCTCAGTGGTGTGGATGATGCGGTTGACGATTTCATTCATAGACAGTTCGCTCCTGAGTCTCGTAGTCGGGCAGACGACCGGCCTCTTCCGCCAGCGTCCGCAGGGTATGGGCAAGGGTGGGGGTCAGCTGTTCCCGCGTGACCCGCCACCGCCAGTTTTCCGGTTTCAGTGTCCCCGGCTCGTTCATCCGGGCGTCCCCGCCCAGCCCCAGATAGTCCTGCATCTGGGCGATGAACAGGTCCGCCTTGGACGCCAGCCCCCGGCGCAGCAGGTTCCGCGCCAGGTCATCCTGCCGGGACAGGTGCAGATAGTCCCGGGCGTAGTCGGTCACCGCCCCGTCGCTCTCTTGACACCATTGGGGCAGGGTGGCGTTGTCGTGGGTGCCGGTGTAGCACACGCAGTTGCGGGGGTAGCGGTGGGGCAGATAGGCGCTCTCCTCGCTGGGATCGAAGGCAAATTCCAGCACTTTCATGCCGGGAAATCCCGATGCTTTCACCAGCTCCAGCACATCCTCTGTCAAAAAACCCAAATCCTCCGCCACAAAGGCCAGGTGGGGGAAGCGGCTCCGGATGGCGTCGATGAGCGCTTTCCCCGGTCCCTTCACCCAGCGCCCGTTCTTGGCGGTGTCGCTGTCAGCGGGGATGGACCAGTAGCTCTCGATGCCCCGGAAGTGGTCGATGCGGATGACGTCAAAGAGCCGCCCCGCCGCCCCGATGCGCCGCAGCCACCAGGAAAACCCGTCCCGCTCCATGGCGTCCCAGTCGTAGATGGGGTTGCCCCAGTACTGTCCATCGGCGCTGAACCCGTCCGGCGGACAGCCTGCCACGCAGGTGGGACGCCCATGGGCGTCCACTTGGAACTGCTCCGGACGGCACCAGAAATCGGCGGAGTCCAGGGGGACGTAAATGGGGATGTCTCCCATCAGTGTGACGCCCTTTTGCCGGGTGTATGCACGGAACCGGTGCCACTGGCGGTAAAATTGGTACTGCAAGAACTGGTGGAAGTCGATCTCCTCCGCCAGCGCCTCACGAGCCCACGCCAACGCCTCCGGCTCCCGCCGTTGGAATTCAGACGGCCACTCCGTCCAAGCCCCACCGCCAAAGTGCCCCTTCAGCGCCAAGAACAGGGCGTAATCAGCCAGCCAGTCAGATTCGGCGTCACAGAACGCCCCGAAATCTGCCGCCGGAGCCACTCGGAACCGTTCATACGCCTTCCGCAGAACGGGCAGTCGCTGCCGGTACAATAGCGCGAAATCCACCTGGTCGGCACGCGCGCCCCAGGTGATTTCATCCACTTCCGATTGAGTCAACAGCCCATCCTGAATGAGAACATCCAGGTCGATGAGATAGGGATTCCCGGCAAACGTGGAAAACGACTGATAGGGCGAGTCCCCGTACCCAGTGGGGCCGATGGGGAGCACCTGCCAGCAGGACTGACCGGCGTCCCGGAGGAAGTCCACAAAGTCGTAGGCCGCCTGTCCCAGTGTGCCGATGCCGTAGGGGGACGGGAGGGAGGTCAGGTGGAGCAGGATACCGCAGGAGGGGTGGTTCATAGGCAACATTCCTTTGCAACATATGGCGGGACCACGCAGATGGTTCCGGCCGGGGAAAAACGGTGGAAATTAACATTCAGTATACCCCGATTTGGCCGGTTGCGCAATGGGGAGGATGGACAAAAACAGAGGGAATGAGTACGATGCTCATTCCCTCTGCGTCATTGCGGAGTTTATTTAGATGTATTCCGACCTCAAGCCTCAGCAGCGTACTTCTTAGCGGTAGCTCTCTTCATCAGCATGATGTAAACGATGGTCAGGACGATGCCCAGAGGCAGAGCGACCCAGACGGGGTTGGCCATGCCGATGGTGAGCAGGATGCCGCAGATCAGGTAGGTGACGAAGGAGATGCCGGCCACGGAGATGGCGTAGGGCAGCTGGGTGGACACATGGTTCACATGGTCACAC
>CAKTHW010000058.1 GCA_934565425.1 uncultured Oscillospiraceae bacterium | reverse complement strand
GACTGGAAGAGCTGATGGGCGGCGGCATGGACTTGAGTGACGGGGACAGTGAGGACGAGGAGGACGAAGAGGGCAAGACCGCCACCTTCCCCTTCCTGGGCAAGCTGTTCAACCGCCGTTCCCACTCGGAAGAGGAGGGGAGCGAACCCAAGGAGCCGCCGGTGAGCCGTTCCGAAGGGAAGTCCAAGGGGGGCAAGAAGTCCAAATACCTGGACAGCTACTGCATCTCCCTGACCAACAAGGCACGTGCCGGTCAGCTGGATGAGATCATCGGCAGAGAGGAAGAGCTGGCTCGCGTGGTTCAGATCCTGAACCGGAGACAGAAGAACAACCCCTGCCTCATCGGCGAGCCTGGCGTGGGCAAGACCGCCATCGCCGAAGCACTGGCTCAGCGCATCGTCAAGGGACAGGTGCCCTACAAGCTCCAGGACAAGGAGGTCTACCTGTTGGACCTGACCGCCCTGGTGGCAGGCACCCAGTTCCGCGGCCAGTTCGAGAGCCGGATGAAGGGCCTCATCAAGGAGATCACCCGCGCCGGGAACATCATCCTGGTCATCGACGAGGTGCACAACATGGTGGGTGCCGGCGACGCGGAAGGTTCTATGAACGCCGCCAACATCATGAAACCCGCCCTCTCCCGCGGTGAGATCCAGGTGGTGGGCGCCACGACCTTCAACGAATACCGCAAGTATATCGAAAAAGACGCCGCTCTGGAACGCCGTTTCCAGCCCGTCACTGTGGCAGAGCCTTCCATCGACGATACCGTGAAGATCATCCGGGGCATCGCTCACTACTATGAGGACTTCCACGAGGTGGTCATCCCCGACGCCGTCGCCCGCCAGGCCGTGCTCATGTCCGAGCGCTATATCACCGACCGGTTCCTGCCCGACAAGGCCATCGACCTGTTGGATGAAGCCTGCTCTGACGTGAACCTGCACAACAAGAACCTGATGGAGCTGGCCCAGAAGAAGAAGGAAAAGGCCGACCTGGAGCTGGAGCAGGATATGATCCAGCAGCAGAGCTCCGAGGCAGAGGCACGCCGTGGCTTGGAGATCAACGAGAAGGAAAAAGAGCAGGCTCGCGTCCGCCAGGAGATCACCGAGCTGAACCAGGAGCGCCTGCGCATCCCCAATGAGTATTACGAGCAGATCCAACGGGACATCTGCCTGAAGCAGAATCAGGACAAGATCGACGATGCCAACCAGCGCCTGGACGACCTGACCAAGCAGCTTCAGGAGCTGCGGGCGCAGGATTACCAGCAGTACGCCCAGGTGGCCATGCTGCGCAGCAAGATCATCCAGGTGGAGGAGGCCATCCAGTCTCTCAAGGCGCTGCCCAAGCCCGAACTGACCGTGGAAAACCTGGCCAATGTAGTCGAACAGTGGACGGGGATCCCTGCCAGCCGCATCGAGGAGAGCGAGTTTGAACGGCTGTCCAAGCTGGACGAACGGCTCAAGGAGCATATCATCGGCCAGGATGAGGCTGTTGATGCAGTCACCGCCGCCATCCGCCGGAATCGGGTGGGGATTTCTCCCAAGCATAAGCCAGTCTCCTTCCTCTTTGTCGGGGCTACCGGCGTGGGCAAGACCGAGCTGGTCAAGCAGTTGGCCAACGACCTGTTCCACACTCCGGACGCCCTCATTCGGCTGGATATGTCCGAGTATATGGAAAAGCACGCTGTCTCCCGTCTCATCGGCTCCCCTCCCGGCTATGTGGGCTATGATGAAGCAGGTCAGCTGACGGAAAAAATCCGCCGGAAGCCTTATAGTGTTATCCTCTTTGATGAGATCGAGAAGGCGCATCCGGATGTGCTCAATGTCCTGCTCCAGATCCTAGATGATGGTGTGGTCACCGATGCCCATGGCAGAAAGGTCAACTTTGAGAACACCGTCATCGTCATGACCTCCAATGCCGGCAGTTCCGGCCAGAGCAGCTCTGTAGGCTTTGGGCGTACCATCAGCCAGCAGGACAAGGAGAAGACCATGAAGGCATTGCAGTCCTTCCTCCGTCCGGAATTCCTCAACCGTGTGGATGAGATCATTCATTTCAACCGCCTGACCGAGGACAACTTCCGAGGCATCACCCGCATCATGCTGGGCGAGCTGCGGGACGCCATGCGGGAAAAGGACATCGCCTTCACTTGGGACGACAGCTTGGAGGAATACCTGACCAAGAAATCTTACTCCCTGACCTACGGCGCTCGGAACCTGCGTCGGCTCATCCAGCGGGAGCTGGAGGACGCCATCGCCCTGCGCCTGATCGACAGCTACATGGAGCCTGTCAAGGCCATCCATGCCACAGCTGCGCAGGATAAGATCGTTCTGGAATAACCACGACACCTCTGTATTGAGCCGGTGGCAGCACCGGCTCATGCAGAGGCTTTCTGCTACAAGAAGAAAAAAACTTCCAAAGTATTGGATGCGAAAGAGGGAAGCATCGTTTGAAGGGAAAAGTATTGTGCGGCATGAGCGGCGGGGTAGACAGCTCCGTATCCGCCTGCCTGCTGAAGGAGCAGGGATATGACGTGGTGGGATGCACCATGCGCCTGTTCGACAACGAAGATATTGGGGCGGGGATGGAATCCTCCTGCTGTTCTCTTAGGGATGTGGACGACGCCAAATCCGTCTGCTACCGGCTGGGCTTGCAGCACTATGTGTTCAACTTCGCAGAGGACTTCCGCCGCACCGTCATGCAGCCCTTTGCGGACAGCTACCTGCACGGGCTGACCCCCAACCCCTGCATCAACTGCAACCGGTATATGAAGTTCGGCAAGCTGGTGAGCCGTGCCCGGGAGATTGAGATGGACTACGTGGCCACCGGTCACTACGGCCAGATCGTCCAGGAGAACGGCCGCTGGCTGCTGAAAAAGAGCGTGGACACCAAAAAAGACCAGACCTACTTCCTCTACAACCTGACCCAGGAGCAGATGGCACACTTCCTGCTGCCTCTGGGCGGCCTGACCAAGGTGGAGGTGCGGGAGATCGCCGCTCAGCACGGCTTCCTGAACGCCCGGAAACGGGACAGCCAGGACATCTGCTTCGTGCCCAACGGCGACTACGGCGGGTTTATCGAGCACTTCACCGGCACCACCGTCCCCTGCGGCAACTACATCGACCGGGACGGCAATGTGCTGGGCACCCACAAGGGGCACATCCGGTACACCCTGGGTCAGCGGAAGAACCTGAACATCGCCCTGGGCAAGCGGGCCTACGTGGTGGACAAGGACGTGAACGCCAACACGGTCACCCTGGGGGACAACGATGAGCTGTTCTCCGACGGCCTGGTGGCCACCGACCTGAACCTCATCGCCTGCGACTGCATCGACCAGCCCCTCCGCTGCACCGCCAAGACCCGGCACACCCAGCTGGAGACCCCCTGCACGGTGGAACAGACCGGCGAGGACGAACTGCTGGTGCGCTTTGACACGCCGGTGCGCGCCGTGACGCCGGGACAGGCGGTGGTGCTCTATGACGGCGATGTAGTCCTGGGAGGCGGCACCATCGTGAAGCCCTGGGACGGCCAACGGTGACTGGAACGGAAAGGAGCCAAAGCCTATGAAGAAGAAACTCTGTGCGATCCTGCTGACCCTCTGCCTGCCGCTGACCCTGCTCACCGGCTGCGGCGGCAATGGCGCGGCGGACGACCTGCTGAACACCTTGAAGGAGGCCAAAAACCAGAAGGACTACCAGCTGGAGGTCATCTCCACCCAGGACGAGACCGGCCAGGCCGGGAAAAAGCTCACCGGCACCGTCTCCAAGAGCAACGGCCAGGCGGACTTGACCTTGACCACCTTCGAGAAGGGGGACAAGACCCTGGGCTCCATGCACATCATGGTGGACGGGAAGGACATCTACTTGCAGCTGGACGACTGGATCGCCTATCTGGAACAGCAGTACCAGGCCATGACCACCGACACCGAGGACTACAGCGACGACATCAAGACCCTGGACAAGGCGCGGAAGACCCTGAACGGCAAGTACGTGAAGGTCACGCTGGAGGCGGACACCTTCTCTCTGTGGGAGGAGAGTTCCAAGGCCAGCGAGGCGTTCAACAAGTGGTACAACGGCCTGGGCAAGGAGTTGAAGGACTCGGTGACCGAGCAGGATGGGACGTACACCCTCTCCCTGAAGGAGGACGCCCTGGGCACCTTCCAGACCAACTGGCTCACCCAGCTGACCGAGAACGAGGAAGCCTATTGTGACCTGCTGACCCTGTTGCTGAACGGGGTAGAGGATACCCTGGCTATGGCCGGTTGGAGCAGCAAGGACTATTTGGAGAACCAGTGGGCGGAATATCAGGACGACTTGACCGCGCTCCAGGACAGCGGTGTGGCCAAGGGCACTGCGCTGGAAGCGACGGTGACCAAGAGCAAGGAGGGCGTATACAGCCTGACTGCCGTGGAGAAGGGGGACAATCCCCATTACGTGAAGGCCACGGTGACGCCGCTGAAACAGGCGCCGGAGAAGTGGACGGCACCGGAACAGTGGCAGAAGCAGTCGGACGTGGCGGAAGAGCTGGCGAACGTGTACCTGAGCGACCAGGCCATCGCCAACGCCAACAACACCACCCAGGCGGAGGAAGACCTTCCGGCGGAGTTCGACTGGGACAAGCGCTATCAGGAGGAAGGGGACGACACCCGGGATTACGGCTCTGACTTGAAGCTGTCTGAGCTGAAAGGGTACCCCCATCTGAAAGCCATGGATATGGCCACCGAGGACGACAAGAAGGTCACCCTGCCCATGGTGCCCGGCGCAGAGTACGCAGAGGCGGACAAGGGGACGGACGACCTGCCCTACAGCGTCTACCAGAGCGCCAGCGGCTGGGAGGGCAACGTGTACGACATCGAGCTGGCCGGCCGGAAGCCCACGGAGATCTTGAAGGAGAGCGTGGACACCTACGTGGATACCTATCAGACCGAGTGGGAGTACAAGATCCTCCAAAAGGCCACCCAGGTGGTGTCCAACGAGAAGGGGACTGCCTGCGCCGCCGGTTTTGCCTACCAGGACCCGGATCGGAACTGCCAGGTGACCTGGCTCAGCGTCATCACCCAGGTGAAGGGCAGCCAGTACGCGGTGGTGTATGAGTACTCCATCTACGCCGACAACGCCAGTGGGGATATGGCCAGCGCCATGGAGGAGCTGTGCCAGTATTTCCAGCTGAAACTGCCGCTGACGGTGAAGACCGCATAAAAACGTGATAAAAACCCGTCTGATTTCTGATCGGAAGTCAGACGGGTTTTTGTCATTCCACAGGCTTTTCACACTTCACAAATTTCCAGTCATCCAGCTCGAACTTTTTCCCCTCCAAGTGCTTCGCCAGCTGACGGCTTTCGATGGATTCATCCGTGACAGTCACAAAGAATTGCTTGCCGTCCTGCTCCACCAAATAGAACTGCTTATCCGTGTTCTTGATGGAGTTGATAAGGCTGGGGATGCCAAATGGCGCGTCGGTCAAAATGCCCAGGAGGTTATCCACGACCTTTTCGCCACGGGTCAGCTTCTTTTCCGCAATGAGCGTGTGGATCTCTCCATCCGGGAACTTGTCTCGCACCACCCGGTCCTTCTTGGTGAACTTACTGCCCTTCCCGTACGCCGATAGGTCATACGGCTCCCGCAGCACTGACACATCCACCCCTTCGCTGTCATCCAGCAGATAGTCGATGCTCACATTGAGCAGCTGTGCGATGACCTTCAGGTTCCCCACATCAGGAATCCCGTTGCCGGTCTCCCACTTTGCCACCGCAGAACGGGACACCCCCAGCTTCTCCGCCAGCTGTTCCTGAGAGAGGCTGGCCTGCTTTCTCGCTTCCTTTAACTTTTCGCCTAATGTCATCGAGAGGACCTCCTTCTGTGTCTTACTGCACTCAATGTAGCGCAAAAGGGTCAAAAATGCAATCGACTAGCCATGACAAGGCTGTTACGCTCCGTAACAACGCCGGAAATGCGCAAAGAACGGTGCGCCTGTGCAGGTCACACCGTTCTTTGAGGTCAAATCATTTCTGCTCCGCCTGTGCCGCACGGTCTTCCGCCTCCATCTCGGCCAGCAGCTTCTGGTCAGCTTTGGAGGACAGGTCCAGCTTAGCGTACATATCCGGCCGCCGCTCCCGTGTCCGGCGCAGGGACATCTTCCTCCGCCACTTGGCGATGTTGGCGTGATGCCCAGAAAGCAGAATGTCCGGCACCTTCCGTCCGTGCCACTCGTAGGGGCGGGAATATTGCGGGTACTCCAACAGCCCATCCCAGTGGCTCTCATTCTCGTAGCACTCCGGCGTGGACAGCACCCCGGGGCAGAGCCGGCACACGGCGTCGGCGATGGCCATAGCGGCGTATTCGCCGCCGGTGAGGACAAAATCTCCCAGGCTCATCTCCTCGTCTACGCACTCCTCGATGAAGCGCTCGTCGATGCCCTCGTAGTGGCCGCACACCAAGATGAGGTTGTCAAACTCCCGCGCCAGCCGCTTGGCCTCCGCCTGGCAGAAGGTCTTGCCGCAGGGGGACATATAGATGGTGTGGACACGGGGTTGTCCCACCTCCTGGCAGATGTGCTCCCAGCACCGGAACAGCGGGTCCGCCTGAAGGACGGCGCCGTGACCGCCGCCGTAGGGGTAGTCGTCCACCTGGTTCTGCTTGTTGGTGGTGTAGTCCCGGATCTGATGGCACTCGATCTTGATATAATCCCGCTCCTGGGCGCGCCCCAAAATGGATTCATTCATCATATCACCCACCGTCTCCGGGAACAGGGTCATAATGTCGATCCTCATTGAGCCATCCCCTCCAACACTTGGAAGGCAATGTACCCTTCCGCCACGTTCAGCTCCTTCACAAAGGCGGGCACGTCGGGGATGAGGTAGGTCTTCTCGCCCTCCACCACGTAGACGTCGTGGGCGGGATACTCGGAGATCTCCGTGACCTTGCCGAACAGTTCGCCGGTCTCCACATTCTTGGCCTGCAACCCGATCAGGTCGGCCACAAAGTGCCGCCCTTCCTCCAACGGGATGTCTTCCCGCTTGGCAGAGGCCACCCGGCCTTTCAGGGGCAGAGCGTCGTCGATGGAGGTGATGCCCTCCAGCATCACCAGCACGTTGGGCCCCTGCATCCGGACGGACTGGACGGTGTAGGGCTTGCCGTTGACGAAGAGCTGGGGGAGTGCCTGAAACAGTTGGGGGGTGTCCAGCCAGGGCTGGACCTTCAGCTCCCCACGGACGCCGTGGGTGTTCAGGATCTTGCCCACTTCCAGGTAATTCGCTTGTGTCATCTTACTTTACTCCTGCATCTATCTATCATCATCTGTTTTCCATAGAATAGAAAGCACTGCCGCACAAGAATCCGGCGGACACGAAGTTACCGGATATTCCTGATACGGCAGTGCTCTCAGTCCAGGATCTCCACGGAGACCCTGGTGTTCTTCCGCTGGGCGAGGGAACGGACTACGGTGCGGATCTCTTTCGCGATCCGACCCTGGCGGCCAATGACCTTGCCCATATCCTCCGGGGCCACCCGGAGTTCCAGAACGATCTCGCCATCACAATCAATTTCGTTGACAGAAACTTCATCCGGCTTTTCCACCAGATTTCTTGCAATGTAGGTCAACAGCTCTTTCATGTGTGAGTCTCCTCTCAGCGATTACAGGACACCGGCCTGTTTCAGCAGACGCTTTACGGTATCAGTAGGCTGAGCACCAGTCTTGATCCAAGCCTGAGCGCGTTCCGCGTCAACCTTGACTTCTGCCGGCTCGACCAGGGGATTGTAGGTACCCAGCTGTTCGATGAAACGGCCATCACGGGGATAGCGGGAATCGGCCACGACGATGCGATAGAAGGGGGACTTCTTAGCACCTCCAAATAAAAGTTCAATATATGACCAGCGTTTTCCAACGCGAATCAACGTTTTTTCTTCTTGCGCTTGTTGCTCTTGCGCTGACGCCCGGCGCTGTGAGCGCCCATGCCGAAGCCGCCGCGCCCCATATCACCCAGGGCGTTCATGTCGAAGCCGCCTCCGCCGCCCAGCAGACCCTTCAGGCCGCGGGGCATCTTGCCGCGGGACATCTGCTTGGTCAGCGTCTGCATCATGCCGAACTGCTTCAAGAGGGCGTTCACGTCCGCCACTGTGGTGCCGCTGCCCATGGCGATGCGGCGACGGCGGCTGGCGTTGATGATGGATGCGTCCTCTCGTTCCTTCTTGGTCATAGAGAGGATGATGGCCTCGGTCTTAGCGAACATATTGTCATCCAGCTGAGACTCGTCGATCTTGCCGCTCAGCCCGGGGAGCTTGCCCAGAATATCACCCATCGACCCCATCTTCTTGGTGGCCTGGATCTGATCGTAGAAATCCTGGAGGGTGAACCGGTTCTTGCGGATCTTCTGCTCCAGCTCCTGCGCCTTTTCTTCGTCGATGGTAGCCTGTGCCTTTTCAATCAGGGAGAGCACGTCGCCCATGCCCAGGATACGGCTGGCCATCCGGTCGGGGTGGAAGATCTCGATGGCGTCCAGCTTTTCGCCCACGCCGATGAATTTGATGGGCTTGCCGGTGATGGCCTTGATGGAGAGAGCAGCACCGCCGCGGGCGTCACCGTCCAGCTTGGTCAGCATCACACCGGTGATGTCCAGCGCTTCGTCAAAGGCGCTGGCGGCGTTCACCGCGTCCTGACCGATCATGGCGTCCACGACCAGCAAAATTTCGTTGGGGTTGACCGCTGCCTTGATGTTGCGCAGCTCGTCCATCAGCTCCTCATCCACATGGAGTCGGCCGGCCGTGTCCAGGAACACCAGGTCGTTGCCATGCTTCTTGGCGTGTTCCACCGCTTCCTTGGCGATGGTCACCGGGTCGATCTGCCCCATCTGGAACACCGGGATGTCCAGCTGTGCGCCCACCACTTCCAACTGCTTGATGGCAGCGGGACGGTACACGTCGCAGGCGACCAGCAACGGTCTGCGGCTCTTCTTGCCCCGGAGGAAGTTGGCCAATTTTGCGGCGTTGGTGGTCTTACCAGCGCCCTGGAGACCCACCATCATGACCACCGTAGGCGGGGTGTCAGCGTAGTTGAGCTGGGCAGCCTCGCCGCCCATGAGAGCGGTCATCTCCTCGTTGACGATCTTGATGACCATCTGCGCCGGAGTCAGCGAAGCTAGGATGTCCTCGCCGATGGCACGATCGGTGACGGTCTTGATGAAGTCCTTGACTACCTTATAACTGACGTCCGCCTCCAACAGAGCCAGGCGGATCTCACGCATGGCCTCCTTCACGTCCGCTTCGGACAGATGGCCCTTGCCGCGGAGTTTGTTGAATACCGATGTCAGTTTTTCCGTTAAGCCTTCAAATGCCATGGATTACTCCTTTAATGTGTCTACAGTCTCCTGAATGGTCTTGACCAGCCCGGCCAGCTCGCTGCTGTTGAGCGCCCCCTGATTGAGGGTCTCGATGCGCTTGGCGGCCTCTTCAATGGTGTTCAGACCGGAACGCACCACCAAAAACCGGCGGACGATGCCTGTCTTCTCCTCCAGCTCCTCCAGCGTGTTCTCCGCCCGCACCAGCACATCCCGCACACCTTGGCGGGTGATGCCGGCGTTCTCGGCGATCTCGGCTAGGGAGAGATCCTCGTTGTGGTAGAGGTCATAGAATTCCTTCTGCCGGTCTGTGAGCAAGTCGCCATAAAAATCAAAGAGCAGGGTCATATGAAAAGCCTTTTGATCCATGGGCTTGTCTCCTTTCCATCCGGATTGTAAAGGGTGAGAGCTTTACAACAATGGATACTATACTACAATTTGGCATGGTTTGTCAAGGGACAAATGGCACAGAAAGGGGCGTTTTTGGGGAAAGGTTTTGGGAAAAGGGGGTGAATCATGGGAGATAGTGCAAGTTAGGAGGGAGAACCCCCAGGGTAGGATAGCATAGTTGCTCATCCTTGTACTC
>CAKTHW010000057.1 GCA_934565425.1 uncultured Oscillospiraceae bacterium | reverse complement strand
AATACACAAAACAGGCGTTCGATAAACAATCGAACGCCTGTTTCCACTATGCCTTGGCCAGCAGTGTTTTGAGTGCTTCGTTGAGCCCCTCCAGGGTCAGCTGATACATCCCGCCGAACAAGTCGGAGATGGCGTCATAGCTGGTCGTCCAGAACTTGCCGCCGGAGGGACGCCCTTCCGGATTGACCCAGACCAGATGGGGATAGCGATCCTTGAACCGCTTCAGCCACTGAATCCCTGGCGTCTTGTTGACGCCGTAACGGCTGAATGAGAAGTAGGAGGTGCGTAACAGTTCATCTGGGTTCATCTGGGCGTCACCTACGAACATGAGCCGGTAGTCTGGCGTCAGCTGACGCAAGACCTGTTCGGTGGCGATGGCGCTTTGATCCTGACAGCGAGGGTCGGTGTAGAGCTGGTCATAGACACAGTTGTGGAAGTAGAAAAGTTTGAAATCCTTCCAGTGGTTGGCCTGATTGGCCGCATGGAACAGAGTGGAGCAGAGACGGCCATAGTGGTACATGGAGCCGCCGCTGTCCATGAGCAGTGCCAGCTTGATGGTGTTTTTTCGGGGCTTTTCGTAGACTACCCGCAGACAGCCGCCGTTCTGGCAGGTGGCGTGGATGGTCTTGTCCAGGGCGAATTCCGTCTCCAGCACGTCCTCTCGACCAGAGTACTGCCGCAGGCGCCGGAAGGCGATCTGCATCTGCCGCAAGTCCAGCACCTGATCCTCTCGGAAATCTCGGAATTCCCGTCGCTGTGCCACAGCAAAGGCACGGCGGAACCGGCCTTCTCCCCCCACCCGAACGCCTTTGGGACTGTACCCATTGCGCCCGAAGGGGGAGACGCCGCTGGTGCCCACATAGAAATTGCCTCGGTTGTGCTCCTCCTTCTGGGTGCGCAGCCGTTCTCGGAACATCTGGGAGACTTCGTTGTTGGAGTAGGCATCGTTTGCTTCCGCCAATTTGAAGTTGTAAACGCTGTTGTCCTGCACTTCCGGATGCGCCAGCCACTCCATGAACGCCTCGGGCACCGATTCCAACAGGTCGATGTCTCCGAAGTAGTCCAGAAAGCCCCGATCCAGCTTGTCCAGGTCGCTCTCGCTCTTGGCCAAGGTCAGGCGGCACAGCTCGTAAAAGCCCAGCAGGCTGTTCCGGTGCAGACCCGCCTCCAGCCCTCGGAGCAGGGTCTGCCATTCGGGCAGGGAGAGGTTCAGGCCATACGCCTGCCGCAGCAAGTAGAAGAATTCAGTGAACATTCTGTTGCCCCTTCCAGTATTGCTGTACCTTTGCCCAGTCCCCCTCCAGCTTCAGCAGCGTCCCCAGATAAGGCAGCCCATCCGGCTCTGCCCCAGTCAGAGCCAGGGCGTGGAGCCAATCCAGCAGCTCGGAGGTACCGGGCTTCTTTTGCAGTGTGGTCAGGGAGCGGATCCAGTAGAATACCTCCAACGCTCGGTCGAACCGTTCCGGCGGCAGCGCATCCAGTCCGGTGTGGACGGAGAGGATGGCACGCATTTCGTCTTTCTCCGGAAAGGGGATGACATAGAACAGACAGCGCCGGAGGAAGGCGGCGGGCAGTTCCTTCTCCCCGTTGGAGGTCAGGAGCACCAAGGGGGGATGCCGAGCCTGGATGACCGCTCCCGTCTCCGCAATTTGAAATTGTCCCCGTTCCAGCTCCCACAATAAGTCGCCGGGGAAGTCCAAATCCGCCTTGTCGATGCCGTCGATGAGCAGCACTACCGGTTCGTGGGATACAAACGCCTGTCCCAGCTGCCCCAGGTGCAGATAGGCGGTCAGATCCTTGGGACGGGGACGGCCAGGGACGGCCGCACGCAGCAGTTGACTGTCGTACAACCGCCGTACCCCGTCATATTGGTATAGACCTTGGTTGGCCTTGGCGTCCGATTTCAGGTTCCACACCAGCAGCGGCCGTTGGAGCGCTTGAGCAGCAGCCTGCGCCAGACCGGTCTTTCCCGTGCCCGGTTCGCCGCGGAGGAGGAGAGGCTTGTTCAGGGTCAGCGCTGCTTCCACGGCGTATTGCAGCTCCGGCCGGATGAGGTAGCCGTTTACATGGTTCCAATCTCCCATGGTCGTTTGCTCTCCCATGGGTCAGCCAATACAGCGGTCATCAATGCGGAAGGTCAGCGCCAGCGCCAGCAGGCTCAGGATGCCTGCGATCCAGTAAGAGAGTGTGTAGCTGCCGGTGGCGGTCTGGACCACACCGATGAGAGCATAACCGGCAGAGCGCAGGGCGCAGACCACCATGTAGACCAGCCCGAAGGCACGGGCGTAGCCGTAGCGGCCAAAGACGGTGGCGGTGAAGGAGCCAACGTAGTTGGAGGAGACGCCCAGGATGGAGCCAACGATAAAGGCGCCGAACAGGGGCACCGCCGGCCCCTCGATCAGATGTCCCGCGGCCACGGCGAAGGCGGCGCCGGCGAGGGCGTGCATGAGGCACATCCAAACGGTGGCCTTTTTCACACCCACCTTCTGATCCAGCAATCCCCACAGGTAGCTGCCCACACCGCCCAGGATAGAAGCGACAGAATAGATGGCGGTGGAGGTAGAGGCGGAGAAGCCGCAGGCGATCATATTGGGGATGAACTGGACGATGAGGACGGTGATGGCCATCTGTACCAGGCCATTGACCACCCCGATCTGCCACATCTGCTTGGTCTTGAGCAGCTGGGCGGTGGTCAGGTGATGGTTCTTTTCATATGCCACTGCCTTTTCATGCAGCACCTTGAATTCCTCCAAGGTGTGGGTCCAGTCGTTGTCCGGCGCACAGCCATGCTCCTCCGGATCACTCTTGACCAAGAAGATGCACACCAGCAGCATGACCAGCAGGCACACGCCCACCGTCTGATAGGCGATGCGCAGGTTGAACCGATGCATGACCCAGGAGAAGGTGGGGAGCATGAGGACGGGAGAGGCTTGGAAGCCGATGGTGGCCCAGCCCATGGCCAGACCCTTTTTCCGAGGAAACCAGTTGGAGAGGATGGCGGTGCCGCCCACGAAACCGAAGCCGTTGCCGAAGATATTGACCAGGATGAGGATGAGGACGTACTGCCACAGCTGGGTCACTGCACCCCAGACCATACAGCACAGAGCCACGATGGCCAGACTGATGCAGTAAACGATCTTGACCCCGTATCTGCACACACAGTTGCTGAGGACAACGCAGCCGATGATGGAGATCAGCCCTGCCACGGTGGAGTAACTCAGCAGTACCCCGCTCTGCCAGCCCCGCAGCTGGGCGAAGGCGGAGACGGTGATGTTCATGCCGTCTACGATCAGGTTGCCGGCGAACATGAAGGAGAAGAATGCGAAGAGGATGGTGAACCAGCCCCAGGCGCCGAAATTGCTCCGAGTCGTCTGGAATTGAGAGGAGCGTACTTGTTCTTTCATAGGTTTTGTTCCTTCTCGTATCGGAGTAGAGGATGATAAGGTGGGGGGAAAAACCGGAGAGGTTGCCCTCTCCGGTTTTCCCTTGGGACAGGGGGAATCCTGTCCGCTTCCGTACAGAGGTCACTTCAGGCATTGTGGCCCACTTCTGTACGGCACATCCATTCAGTTGTGTTTCGTTGTGTGGCAGACTTACTGCTGAGTGGATTTTGCTTTGACCTGCTTGTTGACCGCACCGCAGCAGACGAGCATCAGGACGGTGCTGATGGCCAGACCGAAGATGCACAGGTTCCAGTCAGCCAGGATGCCTTCGCCGAAGATGGCCTTGGAGATGACAGGAGTGATAAAGCCGGCGGCGAAGCTGCCCAGGTTGATGCAGGCGTACATGACGCCCAGCAGGGAAGCGGCAGCGGAGGGGACGGAGGTCAGGGGGAGGAGCTGGCAGAGGTGGGAGTTGTTCATTTCAAAGCCGAAGCCATACAGCACAGTACCCACCATCAGCAGGGGCAGGCTGCAGCTTTTGGCGGCAGTGAAGTTGATGATCATGCCTACGCAGAGAAACAGGATGCCGGCGCCGGTGGTGAAGTTCTTGAAGATACGGCACCACACTCTGGCGTAGAGCAGGCCGCCCACAGCGATGGCCACGGTAAAGACGGACAGCACGTTTGCTGCGGTGGCAGCGGTCATGCCCATGCCGCCAGCTTCCACAGCGGTGCTGGTGACGATGGAGACGTTGGTCATAAATGCGTAGGAGAACAGCAGGGTCAGGAACTGGACAGCCAGCAGAGCGATGGTCAGGGGATAGTAGATCTTTTCCTTGGCCTTTTCTTCATGGGGGAGCTTGGCCTGTTCCCGATTGTAGTCCTCCACCGGGCAGCTCTTGGGCATCATGAACAGGATGTACAGGAAGATGGGAACCAGAATCAGAGCGACCATAAAGGAGCGCTGATAGCTGCCGGAGGCCACGGCGAAGCGGGCGGACAGCTGCTGATAGACGATGCCCATGACAGCGCCCAGGGTGCTTCTCAGACCCAGCATATCCGCAGCGCCCTTTTCGTCGAACATATCGACGGCGAAGGAAGCGGCGAAGGAGTACATGAAGCCGATGCCGAAGCCGGCGACTGTACGGCAGATGAACAGGGGCCAGAAGCCGGGGACGATGGCGGGGATGAACTGGAAGAAGGACAGGACGATGCCGAACAGCAGCAGCTGCTTCTTATAAAAGACCTTCATCAGCGGCCCCAGCAGGATGGAGATGATCACGGCTGCAAAGGTGGGGATGGTCTCCAGCAGCTTGACCATGCTGGCTTGTTCCGGGAACGCTTCCATAATGGTGCCCAGGATGGGGGAGGTGATGGTGACGGTGTACTGCACACAGATGATGAGCAGGACGGCCAGTTTGACACCCCAACCGTAGTTCAGTTTTTTGATTTCCATAAAGAACCTCCTCTTTTGACTTTTCAGAGACAGCAACGAGCCTTCTCTCTGACAGCTTGTCCCCGGATACGCATGGATCTTGGCGGATTCCCGTAATCCAGTGGTACCCGGGGACGGATGTCACTGCCTCATAAGGGACAAATTAGACAGTGGTTGTGTACAAAAAGGGGATGCTCGCTATCCTTAGCCCATGTAGGCAGCGCCCTGGCACATAGCGAAGCGGCGGAATCTGGTGAAGGTGTTGGGGGTGGTGAAGCCTTCGCCGGTGGAGACAGCGATGGTGGGGGAGCCGTAGCCGGTGCCCATCATGCCGGTGCCGCCAACGGTGGGGCCGTTCATGGCGAAGCAGGTGCAGCCCAGTGCCTTGCCCAGAGCGGTAGCCCGTTCCAGAGAAGCGGTCCAGACGCAAGCGGAGTGGTGGCAGCCTGCTTCTGCCTTGATGGCTGCTGCCATAGCTGCATCCCAATCCTTGACCTTGCAGATGGGGAAGATGGGCATGAGCTGTTCGCACATAACATAGGGATGATCCACACTGTCGGTCAGAATGACAGCCAGCTGCAGGTCCACGCTCTCGTCCACTTCCAGGCCGGCGGCCTTCAGGATGACATTGGCGTTCTTGCCGACGAACTTCTTGTTGGGCATCAGCTTGCCTTCTGCGTTGGGTGCGATGCACAGGTCAACGACCTTCTGTGCTTCTTCCTCGGTCAGGACGCGAGCGCCGCATTCCTTCATGGCTTCCACAAATTCGTCATAGACGCTCTCCACAACAAAGGCTTCCTTCTCGGTGATGCAGAGCATATTGTTTTCAAAGGGAACCATTTCGTACAGAACCTGGGCGGCCTGCTTGACGTTGGCAGTCTCATCAATGACGGCAGGGGGGTTGCCCGGGCCGGCTGCGATGACCTTCTTGTTGGAGCTCATGAGCTTGGCCACCATGCCTTCGCCGCCGGTGCCGATGAGCATCTTGATCTTGTCGGAAGCCATGATGACATCCAGAGTTTCATAAGTAGGATCAGCGATCATGGTGCAGACGTTGTCGGGGCCGCCTGCTTCAACGATGGCACGGTTGACCAGGTCGCAAGCCTTGCAAGCGGATTCCTTGCCAGCGGGATGGGCGTTGAAAACGATGGTGTTGCCAGCGGCCAGCATGCTCAGGGTGTTGCAGACCACGGTGACCAGACCGTTGGTGACAGGAGTCAGAGCGCCAACGGTGCCGTAGGGAGCGGCGAAGTCGATGGTGACGCCCTTGCCGGAAGCCAGGACTTCATGCTTCAGGGATTCTACGCCGGGGTTTTCTGCGATGGAGCCATAGTTCTTGACCAGCTTCTGATCCAGACGGCCGTAGCCGGTTTCTTCAAATTCCTTGATGGTTTCTTCGTTGACCACCTTCAGCGCTTCTGCCTTGACGGCATCGATGAACTTCTGACGGTCTTCGGTGGTGTAGTTGGCTTCCAGGATACGCTGTGCTTCGTATGCTGCGTCGATCGCATCTTCGATCACTTCAAATACACCGTGCATTTCTTTATACATAATAGGTTCCTCCTATGGAAAATAGCTAAAATTAGATATTGGTTATTCCGTTTCTTTCACGTTTGCTTGATTCAAATGGGAACGTTGGAGCGGAGATTACTGAACGGACAGGTCGTACATCTCAGCCAGCATTTCGCGGTATTCTTCGATGGGGATGGGACGCACCACATCGGCATACTGCATCTGGTTGTGGGCGATGGAGTCCTCCGCCAGGTCGATGCAAGCCTGTCTGGTGGCGCCCTTTTCTGCCATAGTGGGAACCTTGTAGTCCTTCATCATCTTCACGATGATGTCGGCCATGACCTTGCCCAGTTCTTCGGGAGCCAGGGTGTCAAAGCCTTCGATGCCCATGGCTTCGGCGATCTTTCTGGCGCGTTCGGTGTTGTTGATGGCGTTCCACTTCAGGGTGACGGGCACGCTGTAGCAGCAAGCCAGGCCGTGGCCGATGTGGAATTTGGTGCCGAATTCGTGACCGGCAGCGTGGCCGAAGGAGACGCCGGTGTTGCTGAAGGCGATGCCGGCCATGTTGGCGGCCATGGACATACGGGTGCGAGCTTCGATGTCGGCGCCGTTGTGATAGACCTTGCCCAGGTTGGCCATGATCAAGCGGATGGCTTCCAGAGCCAGCTGGTCGCTGACGGGGTCAACATCTGCTGCGGTAAAGGCTTCGGCAGCGTGGGCGAAGGCGTCCAGTGCGCTGGTGACAGTGTTCAGCGGGGGGCAGGTGAGGGTCATCTCAGGGTCAACGATGGCCATGGAGGGGCCAGCCAGAACGCCGTCCTTGGCATGGTTGATGTCGGAGACTACCGCAACGCAGGTGACTTCGGAGCCGGTGCCGCTGGAGGTGGGAACCATCAGGGAGGGAACATGATCGTGGAAGATGGGGCCCAGCTTACTCAGGAAATAATCGCTGGTCTTGCCGCCCTTTTTCAGCAGGACGGAGATGATCTTGGCAGTATCCATGGGGGAGCCGCCGCCCAGACCCAGAACGCCGTCACAGCCGGCTTCCTTGGCCACTTCGTAGGCCTTGTCCACCACGTCTTCCACGGGTTCAGCGGTGATGTCATCATAAGTGATATAGTCTACGCCCTGTTCATCCAGGGACTTGGTGACCTTCTCGGCCAGACCGGACATCTTCACGCCCTGGTCGTAGACCACGAACAGTTTCTTTGCGCCCAGCATACCCATTGCGTCCTTCACAGTGGCGATACTGCCAACGCCGAAGGTGACGGGGCACTGCTGTGTGTAGTTGCAGAGCTTTTCATAGGCTCGATTCATTCCGAAAAACCTCCTCAAAAATTTTCATATACAGGTTCTTCTGCCTGCGCAGACACGTTCATTCACTCACTGGCTTTAGTATAATGCACAAAAAGCCTTTCTGAAACGTCAATTCTTCTGTTTGTTCCGATGAATGAAACCGGGTTTTTTCAGGGCAAAATTGAAAAAATACACTAACAGAAACGGAATGTTTTGTTGAAATTTTGCATGGAACCGTGGTGGAAATTTGAGTTTTCCTTTTTAAGGATTGTTTTCTTCGCCGAATTAAGGTACTCTAAAGGCGACGTCATTTGGGGATAATACCGATATGTTAGAGAATGGAATGTTTGGTCAACATTACACTTTGTAAACCTGACAAATTGTTCCGAGCGATACATGAAAAGGAGGAACCTATGGAAATATCTGTTGAACGCATCCTGGATCTGCTGCCGTCCGATGCACAGATCCTCTGCCGGCGCCCCACAGCCAAGATCATCGGTCTGAAACCGCTCAGTGAGCTGTCTGAAGCCTACAGCCCAGACTACCTTTATATTAGTAAGGTCGCCGATCTGACCCAACAGACCCTCCCGCAGCAGGGGAATTTCCTGCTCTGCTGCCAGGCGGAGGTCCCTCCAGACGCTATGGTGCAGCAGGGGAACCTGATGGTGGTCCATTCGGAGGCGGAGTACCTGGGGCTCATCGAGCAGATCTCCGGTCTGCTCTCCGAGGAGTCCAAGCTGGACAACATCTCCCGCACCCTCATCTCCATCATCCACGGCGGCGGGGACATCCACAAGCTCATGGAGTACGCCTACAGCATCCTCAACAACCCCCTCATGCTGGTGGACATCTCCTTCAACCTCATCGCCCACGCCGGCACCGCCGTCCTCCGGAATGAGGATGCCTGGCGCTATGCTCTGGACAACCAGATGTTCTCCTCCCAATACATCGGCTATATCATGAACCGCTCTGCCTTTGCCGATGAAGAGCACCTGGTGTTGGGGGACATCCGAGTGGAGCTGCCCAATGAGGTCACGTCCTTGAAGCAGTATTCCGCCCGGGTCAGTCAGAACAACATCGTCCTGGGCTATCTGAAGCTGCTGGAGGTCAACCACCCGGTCAGCGAATTCGAGCTGCAAGTGTTCCAGCTCTTCAGCCACTACGTACCCTTCGTCCGCAGCAGCACCCGCGGACGCATCCCTGACGTGGTCTCCCTGACCGAGGACTTTCTGCACTCGCTGCTGGAGGGGAAGTTCACCAACAAGTATGAGATCCTCTCCCGCCAGGAGCTGTACAACCTGAAATTCTACAAGTATCTCTATGTCATTGGCATCAACTTCATCGGCTCCCAGACCACCAACGATATTATCTCCTTCACCTTGCAGCGTATCCGCTCTTACTTCCACAACAATCTGGTCATCTGGGTCAACGGCTGTTTTTTGGTGCTCTATGACTCCAATGAGGAGAACATCACCCAGGATGAGAAGTGGCTCAGCCAGCTCTCCGCCGTCCTGGAGAAGCTCAACTGCACCGCCAACATCTCCACCCACTTCCAAGAGCTCCACCAGGTGCGCAACTACTACAAGCAGACCCTGTTCTGCACCGAGTTCCGCACCCTCTCCAAGGAGCATGAGCAGCAGCAGATCCTCTGCTACCGGGACATCTTCGAGTACCACATGATCCTGTCCCTGGGCAAAGAGGTGAACCTGGGGGACCTGCTCCACCCGGCTGTGAAGAAGCTCCAGGCCGCACCCTCCAGTGCCGACCTGCTCAACACCCTCTTCGTCTACACCAAAAACCACTGCTCCATCCCCAACACCGCCAAGACCATGTACCTCCACTACAACACCCTGAAAAACCGCATCAACCGCATCGAGTCCCTGACCGGCTTCACGGGAGAGGACAGCAGGGATTGCTTCTGGGTCATGCTGTCGGAGAAGATCATGAACCTGATGGCCTATGAAAACGCCGGCAAAGCCGCCGATGGGGAGGAAGGGGAGAAAGAACACGAGTAAAGCCTGAGGAATACCCATGAATGAAAAAACACGGCAGTGTCTGGAAAACGCTGCCGTGTTTTTGCGTGCTGAGAGCATAGAAAAACACCTTCCCGCAGATTAAGGACGGGAAGGTGTTTTTTCCTCTGTTATTTTCAGTTTGGGGTCTAATACTTCAAATCAAAGAGGAACAAAGCGCGCCATAGCGGGCAGGCGGAAAGAGTAAGGGAGGGTGCCTGTTGAATCCCACGGGGGCTTTGTGAGTAATATCATAGCACTTAGGCCGCCTGTTGTCATCGTGAGAAATTCCATAAAAAACACAGCTTCTATCCGGATTTTATCTCAATTTTGCCACAATTTTTTGCACTTTTCCTGCTGCCGACAGAAGCCATTCACAAGTGGATT
>CAKTHW010000056.1 GCA_934565425.1 uncultured Oscillospiraceae bacterium | reverse complement strand
GTGATATCCTGTGCGAAGATAGAACGCACAAACGCAGCATCCATATATACTTTACCGCCATCGATGAGCACCTTCCCATCCTGGATCTTCGTCAACTCATTCAATGCCGTCTGCACCGCCTCCGCCGTCGTGCCAGCCGCCTGCGCCGCCTCGTAAGCACTGGATTTAGAAACAGCAGAGTAAGACCAAGCCCCATCCGAGAAGACGGTCAAGTCCACAAAGTACAGGGTGTTGGTGCTCCCGCTAGTGTAGCTGGGTTCAGTGTCACTCCAACTTCCGCCAGGCGGCTTCTTGGTTGGCTTGTCCGGCGGGCTGAGGGTAGACGCCTGGAGCAGGTAGTAGCGACAGGTCGCTGTCACATCCACTCCCTTTTCCCCTTGCGGACCTTGCGCCCCCGTTTCTCCCTGTGGACCCTGTGCGCCGGTGTCGCCCGGTTCCCCCGGAGGACCTTGCTCTCCTTGCGCCCCTTGTGCGCCAGTCTCCCCAGTTTCTCCTTTCGGCCCTTGCACCTTCGACCAGGCAAACACCGATGGGTCAGAGATATCCACCACCTCCTCCGTCTGGTTGACTGCCGTGCCCAAGTATGGCTTCCCCTCCGGGTTCAGGCTGATGCCGTTCCCCTGGGCGTCGTCCGCGTAGGCGATCCAGGTGTACAGCGTCCTGTCCGCCATAGCCGCAAATTTTTCGGCCAGCTCCTCCACCTTGGCGGAGATACCACTCCCTTTCAGCAGGTATTCTCCCAGGGTGGCGGTCTGCTTCTGGTCACAGATGGACGTCTCCAACTTCAAGATGCGGGCGGACAGGTACAGCGCCCCGCCGTTGTCCACGATGTTGATGCGGTCGCCGATCCGGATGCCCTCCGGCAGGTTGTTGATCTCCACCTCATAGTTGACCTCCATCTGCCGGAGCTTTTTCAGCTCTTTGATGGCCTTGCTGCACAAGGTCGCCTGGCTGGTGGTGTCATAGGTGTACTGCCGGATGTGGTGCCCCTGCCAGTCGGACGCATCCGCGACCTCCCAGGCATACCGACTCCACTGCGCCACCGCCTGACGGGATTTCAGCAGCTTCCCATCCACATAGAAATCCCCGTCATCGTAGGAGTAGCCCTGCAAGGTGATGGGGTCTTTTTTGCCTTTGGGTGTGCCGCCGGTGCAGGAGAGGGCGGTTGCCAGGTTGGCTACTGACTTCTTGGTGGTGATGCGGTTGATGTCCTGGTTCAGCCGCAGCTGATCCGCCACGTCCTTCCCCCGCTCCTGGTAGATGTTGATGTACTTGTGGGTCACGTCCATCCCGGAAATCGCAAAGGAATAGGAGATCTCAAAGCCGCCAAAGCCCTCCGCGATCTCCGCCAGCCGTTCTGTCACCGTCTGCTCGGACGCAAACTTGAGTTTCTTGACTAGGTCGGGCACCTCGTTGATGCCAATCTCGAAGCCGCTGTCCGCCGTATAGCGCTTGATGTACCAGGCAACGTCGTGGTTTGCCGTGGCCTCATAGGCTGGGCAGACCTCGTTGAGCAGGTCCATGCCAGCGTCCTCGGCGTACAGATACACGGTCTGTTCCTTCGTGTCCACTTCCACCTCGATGATGGTGTAGAACTCGTTCAAGTCGCCGTCGCTGCGCAGCAGGTAGTTCCCCGCCTCGCACATAGCCTCCAGCCGCAGGCGGTTCTCCGAATTGAATTTCACTCGGCACTCGAACACGGCGACGCCGGTCTCAATCTCCTCCGTCTTGGTGTCCTCCACGATATTGAACCCGCCGGGCAGGCCGGTGGAGGCGCTGCCCTGGATCTCCATGCTCCGGTTGGCGAAATAGACGATCATAGGAACACCTCCCGATAGCGGATCTTGCAACTGGGTGCGCTCCCGGCTGGCACCCAGTCCGACCAGACCACGCCGATTTGGTTGGTGCCAGGCTCCAGGTAAAAGGTCTCCCAGTCGTTGCCCAACGCGCCCAGCTCCGGCGCTCTGGCGTCGTTGAGATAAATTTCTCCGTCCTCGCAGTCTGCCTCCACCACGTCCCCAGCGGAAAACTTGTTGGGAATGTCCCGGAAGGTCTCGCAGGCGTCGGAGATGAACTTGGCGGAAAACAGGCCGTTGTAGGTCAGCGGCGTGACAGAGGCATACTTGCCCATGAGGAAGGTGATCTCATGGACTTCGGTGCTGGTGATGCCCTTGTCCTTAAACGCCTTCTTGATGCCGCCGATGTTAAATGTCACCGTCTTGCCAGACTTCTCGATGGTGGAGGTCAGCACCGGCTGGATGGTGCGCTTCTTCTTGATGCGCTTTCCCTTCTTCTTGACCACCTCCGTGATGGTCCGCTTATACCCGAAGCACTTGTTGTAGTAGGTCAGGTCGATGTTCTGGGTGTGGACGGTCTTCCCGTTCACATACAGCTTCAGCTCTGCCTTTTTGCCGGTCTTGCTCTTGTAGACGGAAAGCCCCGCCACGATGGTGCGCTCTGTCCCGCTCACGTTGACCAGCAGGCACTGGAACACGCCCCGCTGCTTGCTGTCCTTCTTCCCCTTCCCCATGCACATCCGCTGCTTGTAGGACAGGCGGAAGTTCTTTGCACCGACATGGCCGGAGGCGTCTGCCGGGATGGTGCGGGTGATGGACGGCCCGTGCCACTTGGTGCCAGTGCCATAGCTGTTTGCCACCAGCAGCTTAGCACTCTCGGCGTCCTTGCCCACCACCACTGTGCCCGTGGCCGTGACGGCGGAAGAGGAGGTTCGCCCGGTGTTGATAGGCCACTTGGAAGCCACTGCGGCGCTGTAGGCGCTGAATTTCTGGTTGGTCAGGGTCTGGGACTTGGCATAGTCCTCCGTGTCCGGCTCGTCCGGGTCGCCCAGTTGGATGATGGCGGCGTCATCGCTCAAAAATGCCACATAGCCGCAGTCTCCGCTGCCGGTCAGGCCGCCAGCGGTGTCGTCGTCCTCGTCCGCAAACTCCGCCACCAGGGTGGGATAGCTCCGATAGGTGCCGTTGTACTGGATGGCGAAGGTGGTGCCGTCATCCAGAGTCGGCGTCACCTCGTATTCCTGCACGGAATACTTGAAGGGATCCACGCAGAGGATGTCAAACTCTCCGGTGATGGCGTTCCTCCCCGTCGGAACATCTCCCCGGCCGAAGGGCGTGCCGATGAAGAACTTGTCCGGCTCGTCCGCGAAGATCAGCTCCGCTTCCTCCACGTCCAGAGCCGCATTCAGGGCGTTGAACGCCGCCCGAAACGCCTCGGCAGAGGACGCGATGAGCTGATACCCCACCGTGATGGTCCGGGCGGGGAACCGCTTGGACTGGAGGGTGGAGCCGTCCCGGACGCCGGTCTCATAGGTCTCGATGTCCGGCGCCAGCATCTCCCGCCCCTTCACATACAGGGTGCGGTAGCCGGTCACCGTATGTTCCAGGTATGCCCCGTTGATCTTCAGGGCTTCCGAGGGCAGAGATGTGCCCTCGGCATACCCGTTGGTATCCACAAAGTTGTACATTTCTGCCCTCCTTACAGGATGCCGCGCTTGCGGCTGTCTCTGGTCTGCCGCTTGTTCAGTTCCGCTTGGGTGTAGGTGGCCGTGGCGCGGGCGAACTCCCGGCCATCCACCGTCACCGGCACCTGGATGGTGTACTGGGCGTTGCGGTAGTAGTCAAAGTCTTGCTCTAGGCTGCCGTGATAGGACAGGTCAGGCCCTGCCGCTAGGGTGGGCACGGTCACCAGCCGTTCTGCCGCCTTGCGGGTAGACTGGACCATGCTGCTGATGCCCAGGGCGTAGCCGGTGCCCCAGTATTCACCCAGCGCCTGGGACACTTTAGACGGACTGTGGATCCTGGCCTTGGCACGGATGGCACGTTCCGCCGCTGACGCCAGCTGTGCCGCCACGCTGCGCACTCTGCCCAGCTGGGACGCCATGCCGTTGGCCAAGCCCATGCCAATGTAACGGCCGGCGCTGGTGGCGCCAGGCGCGGCGTGACGCAACGTGCTGACGATGGACGACGCCGCAGAGCGAGCGCTTGCCGTGGCTCGGCTGCCGCCGGACTTGACGGCGCCCACCAGGCTGTTCATGGCCTGGGCGGCAATCTTGGGCAGAGGGCTCATCCCCTGCCGGACGCTGGTCAGGACGCCCTTCCCGATGGCGTTCCCCGCCGCCTTGGCCTTGACGGCTGCGGCAGAAAAGCTCCGGATGAGAGTGCTCGCCGCCTGCTGTGCCGCCGCCCCAATGGGATGGATGGCCGCTGCGGCGCTATGTGCTGCTCCAGCCAACCGGTGGACAGCGCCCACCGCTGCGCCGCCAGAACGGGCGACGCCGTTGAGCGCTCCCGACACCGACAGCACGCCAGCGCTGGTGCTCCGGGCTGCCCCGCTGGCGGTCATGAACGCTGCACCGAGGGTGGCCACCGCCGTGCTGGATGTGATGGCGACGGTCATCAGCCCCTGAAGGCTGACCGCAGCCACCAACACACCGGCGGACACCGTGGCGATCTCTTGGATGGCCGCCGCCAGGGTGAAGTACCCCACAGCCGCCTGGGACGCCATGTCCCCGGACTGGGCCATGCTGGCCAGGATGACCTGCCCCACCGACAGGGCTTGGATGGCGGCGGCAATGCTCTGCACGCCTTCGCCGATGACGCCCATACCCTCACCGGCCAGGGAGATTTCCCCGATGCCGACGGCCACAGCGCCCAGGGACTTGGCAATGTCCAGCAGGGACAGCCCCGCAATGAGGGAGATACCCTCAGCCACGAGCTTGAAGCCCTGCCCGGCGTTCCGGGCGCTGGTGCCGATGGACTCAACGACCCCGGCGATACCGTCCAGCACCGACCGGAATCCGCCGCTGATGGCGTCTACCACGGTGGCAATGCCGCCGCTGATGGAGTCCACCACCCCGCTGATGGCGTTGCCTGCCGTCTCGAATACGTTGCACAACTCCTCACCGATGCAGGTGACGATCTGACTCACCCCGTCGGCGATGTTGCCCACCAGCTCGCCCACCGAGCCGATGACGGCAGCAGCTGCCGCCGCGAAGGCGCCGGCCATTTGAGCGGCAGTGTCACCCACCTGCTTGACCAGAGGGACAAGGTTCTTGATGAACCCAGCCGCCAGCGCCATGCCGGCACCCACCAGCACCATAGCGGCGCCGAAGGCCACAAAGCCTACCGCACCCGCCGTCAGCGCCGGTCCGATGACGGACGCACCAAAGGCCAGCCCGGCCAGCGCGACCACCAGGCCGCCCATGACGCCGACGGCCAACGCCCCTTGATTCGCCAGGGCGATCGCAGCCTGCGCCACCAGCGCAAGCCCCACCCCAGCCAGGGCGACCCCGGCGCCCAGGGCGATAAACGCCACCGCGCTGGCCAAAACCTGCTTTGCACTGGCGCTGGAGGCCGCTCCGGTGGCCTCTTCCCCGGCGGCGATGCCGAACAGCTTGGTAGCGATCGCCCCGATGCCCTTTCCGGCCATCTTGACGATGGCGCTGCTGAACGCTTTCACGCCGGGGACCAGGGTCTTGACGATCTTGAAGCCTTTGTAGGCCACCAACAGTTGGGGCAGCTTAGAGACGACCTTGGCGATGATGTCGGAGTTGTCCTTGAGGAACCCAGCGAAGGATTTCAGTGCGCCGGTGATGCCGCCGATCACGTCGGAAAAGCCGCTGACGCTATCCTTGGAACCGAAGGAGCCGGTCAACTCGGAAAAGGAGTCGCCGATGGCGGAGAACGCCTCGCCGAAGGATTTGCTGATTTGCCCCACGTTTTTCTTGAGCACTTTCCAATAAGGCTTGATTTTCTTCGCGAACTTAGAAAAACCGCTTGCCGCCCAACTGAATCCTTCTTCCAGCTTGCCGTTCAGCGTATTGATCGCGCTAATAAGCCCCGCTTTGGCAAAGCTGTCATAAAGCGTCAGCAAGCCGCTGGACACCGTTGCTTCTAGGTTGCCCATGGCACCTTCAAAGGTCGTTACAGAAGTCGCCGCTTCTTTCGCCATTTTGGTCATGCCGATATTGTTCATGGCTTTGCCCAACAAGTCAGCTGAAATTGCGCCATCTGCCATCGCGCCCTTGAAGTCCTTCTTCAATTTGGGATTCAGCTTCATCAGCTCTTTTCGCAGACCACCAGCAAGCTGGGGGCTTGCGTTCAGAATTTGGTTCCAGTCTTCTGCTTGGAGCTTGCCGGACGCCATCGCCTGTGAAAAAGCCAGCGCTACACTGGAATACTCTTGCGCCCCGCCGCCGAACACTGCGACAGCATTGCCCACGGACTTCGTCAGGTTATCTGCGTCCTTGATGCCGTTGGCAGAGAGGGCGCCAAACGTGCTCATGACGTCATTTAAATCGAACACCGTCTCATCGGCATATTTTTTCAACGTGCCGTTCAGTCCCGCAATCTTCTCGATTTCCTTGTCGGAATAGTCTCCCGAAAACTTCATGGCCTGCTGCAACTTCTGCATAGCGTCGGATGTTTCAACCGCCTCTTTCGCCAGCCCGGACACACTTCCGGAAATCGCAGAAAACGCGCTGGAGCCCGCCTTGGCCATGACGCCAAAAGCGAAGCCACCCTCGATTTGAGTAGACACTTCTTTCAATGATTCCAGCGCTCCCTTCATGCCGCTGGAAAAGCCGACATCCTTGGCCGACAAAAGCGCCTTGATACTAAAACTATCCGCCACTCTCTCCACCCCCTTCCCGCAAGAATTGTTTCAGACCGGCGAACCGGTCTTCTGGTTCTCTGTCGTTTAGAACCTTCTGCTGCTCCGCATCGTAGTCATAGAACTTCCGGAACGTCCGGTAGACCGGTCGGGACTTGTTCTTCCCCACTCGCCGCTCCGCCTGCACGGCGAAGGAGAGGAACGCCTGCAGGTGGTTGCGATAGTCCAGATCCACCTGCCGCAGCCGCACCGCCTGCATGAGCAGGTTGTACTCCGGGATGGTCAGCCGATCCACCTGGTCGAAAGACGTAAAGCCCAGGAAGCGGAAGCAGCTCAGCGCCGCTTCCTGGTACATCTCCTCAATGCTCAGTTCTGTGCCGCCTGCCGCTTCTCCACGAACTCCCGCACTTTTGTCAAGGTGCTCTTGGTACAGTTCGCTCGACCGAAAAAATCCAGCACGTCTGCGAACAGCTGGTCTACGTCCGTGTTCTCGTCCTCCAGGTAGGCGTCCAGGGCTGTCCGCTGCAAGCGGGGGTGCTCGCTCTGGTTGGCCGCCAGCAGCACATCCTCCAGGGTCTCCAGGACGCCGTCCATCAGGTCGATGATGGTGTAATACAGGCCGATGTTGCGCTTTGCACCGGTGTCCTCATCAAAGGTCATCTCCACCCGCTTGTTGATCTCCCGCAAGAAGCCCATGCCAAAGCGACAGGGGTATACTTTATCGTTGATGGTCAGTTCAAACATAATATTGCCTCCGTAAGCTATGAGCCGCCCGACCTGGGCGGCTCTACTCGGTCTATTTGTGCTGTTCAGCTGGATGCTTTGGGCGTGTCGGTAAAGATGTAGGCCGCCTGCTGCTGCTGATTTGCGGTCACGGTCACGTTGCCCCGGGCACCCTTGCCCTCCAGGCCAAAGGTCAGGCTGATCTCGGTCATGTCCTCCGCGTTGGAGTTCTTCTCGAACTCGGTGCCGTAGCCCTGAAAGTAGATACCCTTGAACTTGTTTTCGTTGCCACTGCCGGTGACAGCTTCCTCCAGGTTGGCTTCCCAAATCTCGAACTTCTCACCGTCCAGAATGGCGTCCTCCGTCTCATCCACTCTGGTATCCCCCTTGCTCAGCACGCAGGTCACAGTGACCTCCTGCTCGGGCACGCCGGGGGTGCGGATGGAACCATCCTTGGTGGCTGTGGAGTCGGCGTCCACAGACAGGGTGCGACCGTTCTCGGTCACAAAGGCCAGGTTCCATGCTCCTTCCTCCGCCTGCTTGGACAGACGGCGGAACAGGTACACGATCCGCTTGCCGGGCACGGCAGAAGCGAACAGTTGCAAATCAAATTTCATCATAAAAAATCACCTCGTACTAAATTGAATGGCCACGTCCAGCACTCCGTGCAGGAGCGGCGTTTTGGTCGTATTGTCTGGCAGGATGTGCTGGTCTACGTCCCGCACAAACCACGCAAAGTGCGCCGTCGTCCCCAGCGTCCGGCAGGTGGTCTTGATGGCGTTGAGCATGGCGGACACCGTGCCCCGCTGCTTGGGGTTGTCGTGCCAGACGTGGATGCTCTGATAGACCACGCCAAACAGGAGGGACTTGTTCGGCTCATCCGTCTGGCGGCTGTCCCCCAGATAGAGAAAGGGATAGGGCGTATCCTCCGGAGGCAACGCTCCGTCGTACACGTCATATCCCTGTTTGCGCAGCGCCAGGAGCAGCGCCGTGAACAGCTCTTGCTGTGGATCCATACGGCTTCACCTCACTCTGTCAGTCGTTTCATGTCGCGCTTGAATTTCTCTGCTTGCTTGTCAAAGGCAGGTTTGATGAAGGGCTGCGCCTCCATAAAGCGAGTACCATACTCCAAGTATTCCGCATACTCGGTGGTGGGACCAGACTCCGCTGTCAGGCCGTTGTCCTTGATGTCCAGGCCGACTCTACGCTTGGTAGCGCCGGTCTGGTAGCCCTTGGAGAAGTCAGCATTGGACTGGATCCCCGCTTGCAACTGGCTGCCGTTGTGCCGGACGACCCGTTTCACGTCCTCCATCCGAGCATTCTTCTTCAATTTCTTCTGGAGCTTCTCCAGCCCAACAATTTTCACGCCGCCCATCACGGCACCTCCGACAAAACGAAAGACTCCTTCACCCGCAGCCGGCGGCGGAGATCCACCCGATAGTGTTTCTCTCCGATGCGGATGCGGTCAAAGGGGCCTGTATAGTGGTTCTGGATATGCACGGTCAGGCTGCCCTGCTTGAGCTCGCCGTACACCAGCTGCATGGTCTCTGTGCGAGTGTCCATGACGGCAGCGTATCGGGCAGCCTCCGTGACGGTGTCGCTACCATAGTCCCCGGTTTCCGGGTCGTATGCGCCAGCGGACACCGATTGAAAGTAGATTGGCGTATCATACCTCACAGGAATCGCACCCTCCCCCGCCTTGTGGTCTGCTGCTCGTCCAGGTAGGCTTCGATCTCGCTCATGTAACCGGCGAAATCGTTGTCGGCATAAGCGACGGTCTCCCCCTCTACAGAGTGGGAACTCATCCCCTCAGAGCCGATGCGATTATAGCGGATGACCGCCACCTCCGGCACGATATACGCCAGGCTCTCCGGCACCTCGCTGGCGCCGCCCAGCAGCAGGAGCAGACGCGCCTGGACGGCGCTGACGATGGTGGTCAGCAACGCGTCCCGGCTGTCGTCTGGGATGCCCAGGAGGGTTTTCAGGGTCGTCAGTGCGCTCTCAGGCATCGTCCGGCTCCTCTTACGCCTTGGCGGTCACGGTGGCCACGCCAGCCTTGAGGGCACGATAGGCGCTGTCGCACTCGACCACGCAGATCTCCTTGCCGGTGGCGGCGGTGATCTCATCGGTGCCGTTCCAGGCAGTCCAGCCCTTGACGCTCTGGCCGGCGGCAGGCAGGACGGCATTGTCCGCCACCTTGTACTTGTAGCTGTTGCCGGAGGTCAGCGCCGGGGAGACGGTGAGCTTGGTCTTGCCGGAGGTGGTGGAGCTGGCGGCGCTGGTGACGGTCAGGTTGTCCAGGCCGTATTCGCTGTTCAGCAGCACCTTGCAAACTGCCTTCTTGTTGTCCGGCAGGATGAACTCACCTGCCTTGCCTGCACCCTGGAGCGCCACACCGTCAAAGTCTTCGGATTCGATGGTGCGGGCGGTGTTGATGCCGGTGAACGCTTTGCCCACACCGTCGATGTAGACGTAGGCCACCTCTCCGGTCTGGAACAGGTCATCGGGCACTTCCTCGATGAGGAAGCCCTTGAATTTCACCACGCCGTTTTCGTCGATATTGGCCACGGAACCCTTGGAGGTGGTGGTCAGTCTGTGATCCACGATGGCGTTGTACAGGTCGGCACACACCTTTGCCCGCTTGGTGCCCACGGCCTCGATGTTGTTGTAATACTTGCTCAGGGCGTTGAAGATCGCCAGCACATTGTCGTCGGTGTAGTCCAGCAGCGTCTCGCTGTGACCGGCGTTCTGGGAGATGAACTTGCCGTGAGCGTCGTTAAATGCCTTGGTC
>CAKTHW010000055.1 GCA_934565425.1 uncultured Oscillospiraceae bacterium | reverse complement strand
TTAGCTTCTTTTCGCTTCCTTTTGCTTCTCTGATAAGTGAGATTCCAAATCTTCGATTTGGCTCAATCGAACTTACACAGAGTGAGAAAAGGAAGTGGGGTCCAGGGGCAAGGCCCCTGGTCGCTGACTGCAGTCAGCGAAACTCCCCTGTGCTTCCAAAGCGCAGGAAGGGGTGAATTTCTGGCAACGCCAGAAAGAGGGGAAACCCCGCAGCGTTAAGAAAACCTGCCGGGGGCAGGTTTTTAGCGGAGGCCCCGCCTGTCAACAGGCGGGGAGACGGTTCGGGTAGGAGTAGCAGGAAGAGCAACTATACTAGCCTACCCTAGGGTTTCCCCTCAATATCGCAGAACATTTCAGTGGAATAAAGAGGAATATTGAAATCGAACGGGAGGAACTCAAATGGCATCAAAAGTATATTTTACAGACTTTCGAACCAACCATGAACAGAGCCTGACCGAAAAGCTCCAGAAGCTCATACGTAAGGCTGGCATGGACACCATCGACTTTGAGGGGAAATTCGTCGCCATCAAAATGCACTTTGGCGAACCGGGCAACCTAGCCTTCCTGCGTCCCAACTACGCCAGAGCGGTGGTGGACGTGGTGAAGGAGCTGGGCGGCAAGCCCTTCCTCACCGACTGCAACACCCTCTACCCGGGTCGCCGCAAGAACGCCCTGGAGCACCTGCTGGCAGCGGCAGAGAACGGGTTCAACTACATCTCCTGCGGCTGTCCCATCATCATCGGTGACGGCCTGCGAGGCACCGACGAGGTGGCAGTGCCGGTACACAACGGCGAGTTGGTGAAGAACGCCAAGATCGGCCACGCCGTCATGGATGCCGACATCATCATCAGCCTGACCCACTTCAAAGGCCACGAGGCCACCGGCTTCGGCGGCGCCATCAAGAATCTGGGCATGGGCTGCGGCAGCCGGGCAGGTAAGATGGAGCAGCACTCCCAGAGCAAGCCCCGGGTCAGCCAGAGCCGCTGTCGTGGCTGCCACCATTGCCTGAACAGCTGTGCCAACAACGGCATCCAGTTCGGTGAGGACGGCAAGGCACAGATCAACACCGACAACTGCGTCGGCTGCGGCCGCTGCATTGGCGCCTGCAACTTTGACGCCATCTACGCCGTGGAGGACAGCTCCATGGTGCTGCTGGACCAGAAGATGGCCGAGTACACCCAGGCCGTCTGCTATGGCCGTCCCAACTTCCACATCAGCCTGGTCCAGGACGTGTCCCCGGTCTGCGACTGCTACGGCAGCAACGACGCCCCCATCCTGCCCGACATCGGCATGTTCGCCTCCTTCGACCCGGTGGCCATCGACCAGGCCTGTGCTGATGCCTGCCTGAAAGCCGACCCGCTGCCCAACTCCATCCTCAGCGAGAACCTGGCTCACGGCTGTGACCACCCCCACGACCACTTTCTGGCCACCAACCCCAACGCCGAGTGGCGAGCTGCTCTGGAACACGGGGAAAAGATCGGCCTGGGCAGCCGGGACTATGAACTCATTCAGATGAAATAAACCCATGCGACCCACCAGGCCACCTGGTGGGTCTGTCTGCGAATGGATAGAGAGGACTTGATGTTGTTTTACGGATCGAGACTTGCGGAACCTGATCGTGCCGCTGTTTGTGGAACAATTTCTGTTGATGCTGGTGGGGCTGGCGGACACCTTTGTGGTCAGCTACGTGGGGGAGGCAGCCGTGTCCGGCGTCTCCCTGGTCAACTCCTTCAACACCGTGCTCATCTTTCTCTTCACTGCCCTGGCCTCCGGCGGTGCGGTCATCATCAGCCAGTACATCGGCAGCCAGAACCAAACCCGAGCCAGCATGGCGGCCGGTCAGCTCCTGATGATCTCAGCACTGCTCTCCATCGTCCTCTCCGCCCTCATCCTCCTGTTCGACCAGGGCTTGCTGACCCTGCTCTTCGGCAAGGTGGAGGCGGACGTGATGGACGCCTGCCTGACCTACCTGCGCATCTCCGCCTACTCCTTCCCGGCGCTGGCGGTCTATAACGCCGGTGCTGCCCTATGCCGGAGCGTGGGGAAGACTCAGGTGACCATGTACATCTCCCTGGTAGCCAACGTGGTCAATATCGTGGGCAACTGCGTGGGCGTCTTTGTCCTGCACCAGGGTGTAGCCGGTGTGGCCTATCCGTCCCTGCTCTCTCGCCTGCTCTCCGCTGTGGCGGTGACAGTGTACTGCTTCGGGAAAGGCTGTTCGGTGCGCTACCACGCCAAAGACATTTTCGCCTGGAAGGGGGAGCTGCTGAAAAAGATCATGGGCATCGCCCTGCCCAACGGCGTGGAGAACGGTGTCCATCAGCTGGTCAAGGTGGCCCTGTCCAGCCTGGTCGCCCTGTTTGGCACCTATCAGATCGCCGCCAACGGGGTCGCCCAGAGCATTTGGTCGTTGGCCTCCCTCATGGGTCTGGCCATGGCACCTGTGTTCACCACCGTCATCGGTCAGTGCATGGGGGCGCGGGACGTGGACGCCGCCAACCACTACTTTAAGAAACTCAACAAGATCACCTTCCTCCTCTCCGTGGGCTGGAACGGCCTGGTGCTGGCCTTAACGCCGCTCCTGCTCCACTTCTTCCAGCTCTCCCCGGAGGCAAAACGGCTGGTCTTTTTCATGGTGCTCATCAACAACGTCATCAACGGCCTTTCTACCCCATGGCAGGCCCCGTGGGCAGCGGCCTGCGGGCGGCGGGGGATGTGACCTTCACCATGGTGGTCTCCGTGACCCTCACCGTGGTGGCTCGACTGTTCTTCTCCGTGGTCTTCGGCCTGTGGCTGGGCTGGGGCGTCATCGGCGTCACCGTGGGCATGAGCATCGACCTGGTCATCCGAGCGGCGCTGTTCTATTGGCGCTACCGCACCCAGAAGTGGACCACCTTCCAGCTCATCTAAACCCATCCCGCATATTTCCCCGTCCTGTGCATAGCTATGGCAGTAGAACAAAACGGGAAAAGGAGCGGGGTGGATATGAAACTGGAAAAGGAGCAGAGCTGGAACCTGCTGCGCACCTTCGTGTGCATCACCATCGCGGGCACTCTGCTGCACGGCCTGTTCGACCTGTGGCCCAGCATTCTGACGGAGTTTGTGGCACCGGTGAACGAGAGCATCTGGGAGCACGTGAAGATCGTCTTTTGGCCGCTGCTGGTGGGGCTGACCATGCTCTATGAGAAGGGAAAGTGGGGCAGCGTGCTGCTGTCCGTGCTCCTCTGCTGTGGGCTGATGCTGGCCTTCGGGTGGGTGTGCCACATCGTGCTGGGGGTCGCGCCAGGGTTTGTGGACATCATGTGTTATGTGCTGCTCATCGCCCTGGGGTGCCTGCTGCCGGACTGGCTGAAGGTGCCGGAGGGGTGGACGGGATGGCTGGTCTGCGCCACCATTTTGCTGGTGGGTCTGCTGGTCACCTTCACCATCATGCCCCCCGACCTGCGGCTGTTCCACGATGCGTCCTTGGTGGACGCCTGGGTGGTATACACCTGGTGACAGAAGATGACAAAATAAACAAGGGAACCGACGGCGGCTTCGTCCAATTTGTGGATGAAGCCGCCCTTCTTTCTGGGGGCTGTGGTTGACGGGAGAATGGAGGGATGATACAATAAAGTGCTAACTAATATCATGAAACCTGGAGTAGAATCGTTATGTGGATTGCAGATGGATGGAAAGATTTTGAATTGCTGGATTGCGGCAGAGGAGAGAAGCTGGAACGCTGGGGCAACAAGCTCCTGGTGCGCCCGGACCCCCAGGCCATCTGGAATACCCCTCGCACCCTCCCCGGCTGGAAGCACCCGGACGGCCGGTACCAGCGGAGCAAATCCGGTGGTGGCCACTGGGAGAAGGGCAAACTGCCCCAGCGGTGGAAGGTACGGTACAAGGAGCTGACCTTCCAGGTTGGCCCCATGAACTTCAAACACACCGGTCTGTTCCCCGAGCAGGCCGCCAACTGGGACTTCGCCATGGAGCGCATCCGTAACGCTGGTCGCCCCATCAACGTCCTGAACCTGTTCGCCTACACCGGCGGCGCTACCGTGGCCTGTGCGGCGGCGGGCGCCAAGGTGTGCCACGTGGACGCGGCCAAGGGCATGGTGTCCTGGGCACGGGAGAACGCCAAGCTCTCCGGCCTGGAGCAGGCGCCGGTGCGCTGGATCGTGGACGACTGCGCCAAATTTGTGGAGCGGGAAATCCGCCGTGGCCGCCGGTACGACGCCCTCATCATGGACCCGCCCTCCTATGGACGCGGCCCCTCCGGTGAGATCTGGAAGCTGGAGGAAAACCTGTACCCCTTCCTGGAACTGGTGGTGCAGGTGCTGTCCGACCAGCCCCTCTTTGTCCTCATCAACTCCTATACTACCGGCCTGGCACCCGCCGTGCTGACCTACCTGCTGGACACCCTGGTGACCAAGCGCCACGGCGGCCACACCGACTCTCAGGAGCTGGGTCTGCCGGTGACCGCCTCTGGCCTGGCACTGCCCTGCGGCGCTACGGGACGTTGGATGGCGGATGCGGAATAAGAAAAGGAACCGAAACGGATGAACACAACAGATGTGAAAAAGACCGACAACATCATTACATTAGAGCACGTCACCTTCCAATATAATAAGGAAGAGGGTACGCCCGTCCAAGTGCTCAAGGATATTTCCCTGGACATCCAGGAAGGCTCTTTTGTGGCCGTCCTGGGTCACAACGGCTGCGGCAAATCCACCCTGGCCAAGCACATGAACGCCATCCTCCTGCCCAGCGGCGGCACCGTCTACGTGGGCGGCATCGACACCCGCAGCGACGAGGAGTGGATGGAGGTGCGCCGCACCGTGGGCATGGTGTTCCAGAACCCGGACAACCAGATCGTCGCCAACGTGGTGGAGGAGGACGTGGCCTTCGCGCCGGAAAATCTAGGCGTGCCGACGGAGGAGATTCGCCGCCGGGTGGACAAGGCTTTGGAAATTGTGGGCATGAGTGCCTACAGCACTCACGCCCCCCACCTGCTCTCCGGCGGTCAGAAACAGCGGGTGGCCATTGCAGGCATCATCGCCATGGAACCCAAGTGCATCGTCCTGGACGAGCCCACCGCCATGCTGGACCCCATCGGTCGGCAGGAGGTGCTGGAGACCATCATCAAGCTGAACCGGGAGCAGGGGACGACGGTGGTGCTCATCACCCACCACATGGACGAAGCAGCCCAGGCCGACCGGCTCATCGTCATGAACGACGGCAACGTCATCGCTGACGGCCATCCCAAGACTGTGTTCCAGCAGGTGGAAGAGCTGAAAGCGGTGGGGCTGACCGTGCCGGACACCATCGCCCTGCTCTACCAGCTGCGGCAGGCCGGGGTGGACGTGCCCCTGGACGCCCTGTCGGTGGAGGAATGCGCCGCTGCCATCGCCCAGGCCATCCGACCCAATACAACTGTGAAATAAGGAAGGAACACCGTGGAACCCATCATTGAAACCGTGGATCTGAGCTGTGTGTACAGCATCGGGACCCCTTTTGAACATAAAGCGTTGGATCAGGTGAATTTCACCGCCTATCCGGGCGAGTATATCGGCATCATCGGCCATACTGGTTCCGGCAAGTCCACCCTGATCCAGCACCTCAACGGCCTCCTGAAGCCCACTTCCGGCCAGGTGCGCCTGCGGGGGAAGGACATTTGGGCGGATAAAAAGAAGATCACCCAGGTGCGTTTCCACGTGGGTCTGGTGTTCCAGTATCCGGAATACCAGCTCTTCGAGGAGACCGTCTACAAGGATATTTCCTTCGGCCCCCGGAATATGGGGCTGAGCGAGGAGGAGATCGACCAGCGGGTGCGTCAGTCCGCCCAGTTCGTGGGACTGACCGACGAACAGCTGGAGCTGTCCCCCTTTGAGCTGTCCGGCGGCCAGAAACGCCGGGTGGCCATCGCCGGCGTCATCGCCATGGAACCGGAGGTGCTCATCTTGGACGAGCCTACCGCCGGACTGGACCCGGTGGGCAGAGAAGAGATCTTGTCCAACATCCGCGCCTACCACGACGCCAAGAACGCCACCATCATCCTGGTCTCCCACTCCATGGAGGAGGTCGCTCAGACCGTAGACCGGGTGGTGGTCATCAACGACGGTACCATCCCCTTGACGGGCACCCCCCAGGAGGTGTTCTCCCACGAGAAGGAGCTGACCGCCATGGGTCTGGGCGTCCCCAAGGTGACCCAGGTCTGCGAAAAGCTCCGGGACATGGGTCTGCCCATCAAGGACGGCATCTACACGCTGGAAGAAGCGACGGCTGAGCTGCTGAAGCTGGCGGGGAAGGGGGGAACGGTATGCTGAAAGAGATCACCTTAGGCCAGTATTTCCCTGGTGATTCCCTCATCCACCGACTGGATCCCCGCACCAAACTGATGGTGGTAGTGCTCTTCATCATCGCCCTCTTCCTGTCCAAATCCTTTGTCAGCTACGGCCTGATGGTGCTCTTTTTGGCCTATTGCGTCGTGGTGTCCAAGGTGGGGTTGAAGGCGCTGTTCAAGGGGATGAAACCGATCATCTTCATCCTGATCTTTACAGGCGTTTTAAATCTGTTCTATTCCAGCGAGGGCACCATGCTCTTCCAGTGGAAGTTTTTGCACATCACCACCGGTGGCCTCCACTCGGCCTTCTTCATGGTCCTGCGGGTCATGCTGCTCATCTCGGGCACCTTCCTGCTGACCTATACCACCTCGCCCATCCGGCTGACGGACGGGCTGGAGAGCCTGTTGGGGCCGCTGAAAAAACTGAAAGTACCCGTCCACGAGCTGGCCATGATGATGAGCATCGCCCTGCGCTTCATCCCCACCCTCATCGAAGAGACGGATAAGATCATCTCCGCCCCGAAGGCCAGAGGGGCCAACTTCGACGACGGGAACCTGTTCCAGCGAGCCAAGGCCATGGTGCCCCTGCTGGTGCCCCTGTTCGTCTCCTCCTTCCGCCGGGCGGATGAGCTGGCCACGGCCATGGAGTGCCGCTGCTATCACGGCGGCGAAGGCCGCACCAAGCTCCACCAGCTCCACTACCACCGCCGGGATGCCATCGCCATGCTCTGCTGCATCCTCCTGTTCAGCGGGGTCGTGGTGGCGGCCAAGGGCTTTGGCCTGTAAAGAGAGAATTTTGGGGGTTTTATGAGAAATATCGCGCTGAAATTGATGTATGTGGGCACCGCCTACCACGGCTGGCAGATCCAAAAGAACGCCATCACCGTCCAGGAGGCCCTGGAATTGGGCATCTCCAAGGTGGTCAAACACCCGGTGCGCTGCGTGGGCGCCGGCCGGACTGACGCCGGTGTCCATGCGGAGGTGTACATCGCCAACTTCCGCACCGACTGCGCCATCCCCTGTGACCGGATGCCCCTGGCCTTCAACGCCCGGCTGCCGGACGACATCGTGGTGGTCTCGGCCAAGGAGGTTTCTGACGACTTCAACGCCATCGGCTCCTGCATCAAGAAGGAGTACACCTATCGGGTGTACAACTCCCGCATCCGCAACGCTTTCTACGTCCATCGTGCCTACTTCTACCCCAAGATTTTGGATGAGCAGGTCATGGCACAGGCCGCCGCCCGCTTTGTGGGCACCCACGACTTCAAAGCCGTGCGGGACGTAGGCACCCCCACCAAGACCACCGTCCGCACCGTCCACTATTTCGACGTGGCCCGAACGGGGGACATGATCGAGATGAAGGTGTGCGCCAACGGCTTCCTGTATAATATGGTGCGCGCCATGGTGGGCACCATCCTGTACGCCGCCGAGGGCAAGCTGACGCCGGAGGGCATCAGCGACATTCTGGTGCGGGGCAACCGCACCGAGGCAGGGCCGACGGTGCCGCCGGATGGACTGTACATGACCAAATTGTGGTATCGGGAACCGGTGGGGTTGGAAACAGACCCGGAGGAATGAGCTATGGCAGAACATCAGCCGTCAAAGAACAATGGAAAACAGAAAGGCAGACGCAGGTTGGGCAAACGCCTCAGTCCCGTCACCAAGCGGATCCTGGCGCTCATCCTCACCGGTGTGTTCCTCTGTAGTGGCGTGGTCTTGGTGGTCTATCGGGATCACTTCAACCTGGACGCCCTGAAACGCCACATGACCTACCGCAGCCTGGAGAAGAACGACCAGGGTCAGACGGCGGAGTTCACCTACACCCGGGACGCTTCCAACGCCTTCGCCAGCCTCAACGGCTCCCTGGTCTTGTGCTCAGACACCGCGTTGCAGTTATATTCCAACAGTGGTGTGCTGTATATTGATAGACAGGTGAAGATGAACAACCCGGTCATCTCCGTCTGCGGCACCTACGCCGTGGTCTACGACGTGGGCGGCAACAACCTGTACGTCATCCACAACAAGGAAGTGGTCTTTGAGTACACCAGTAAGAGCGGCTGCGACCTGCTCTCCGCCCGGGTCAACGAGAACGGCTGCCTGGCGGTGGTGGAGGAGGCGTCGGGCTATAAGGCCAGCGTGCGCATCTACAACAGCGCCTTCAAGCTGCTGCTGGCGGAGAACGTGTCCAGCGAGTATGTGGTGGACGCGGTCATCTCGCCCAGCAACAGCCAGTTCGCCGTGGTCTCCATCGCCCAGCGCTCCGGCAAATTCAGCAGCATCGTCAGCCTGTACGATGGCAAGGAGGGGGACCAGCTGGCGTCCACGGTGCTGGAAGACCAGTTCATCCTGGAGGTGCATTGGGAGTCCAACAACATCTGGCTCCAGGGCAACGACAGCGCCACGGTGCTGGATCAGGAGCTGAATGTCCTGGGCACCTGGAGCGAGCCGAATCAGTACTTGCAGGGCTACTCCCTCAACGGCGACAACTACGCCGTAGAGGTGGCCAGCTGGTACAAGGCCGGCGGCAGCGGGGAAGTGCTCCTCATCGACGAGCGGGGAGACACCGCCTGCTCCAAGGCCATCTCCGGCGAGGTGCTCTCGGTGTCGGCAGCGGGACGATATATCGCGGTGCTGACGGCGGAGGCGCTGACCATTTATACCAGCAATGACTTGGAGGAATACGCACAGATCGAAAACAACGGCAGTAAGCGTGCCATCATCCACTCCGATGGCGCGACCATGATGATCGGCGCGGACAGCACCTGGCTGTACGTGCCCTGACGAGGTGAAATCCATGGCAGTATTTGATGTGATCTTGTTCCTGATCGTTGTCCTCTTCGCCGCCTTGGGCGTCCGGCGTGGCCTGGTGCTCACGGTGTGCGGCCTGCTCTCCATCGTCGTCGCCCTGGGCGGCGCCAAGGTGGCGGCAGACAGCCTGTCCCCCATGGTGGCCGAGGCCATCACCCCACGCATCACCGCGACGGTGGAGGGACGGCTGGAGAAGAACGTGAGTGATTCAGTCAAGGACGCCGGCGAGACCGCCAAAGACAGCCTCAGCGGCATCCTCTCCATCTTCGGCAACAGCGACACCTATGAAAAAGCCAGCCAGCAGCTGCAAGAGGCCATCCAGTCCGGCTTGCAGCCCAGCCTGGAGTCCGCAGCCAGATCGGTGGCCAAAGACTTGGCGCAGCCAGTGGCCTGGTGGGCGGTGTATGGGCTCTCCTTCTGCCTCATCCTGCTGGTGTGGGAGCTGGTGAGCAAGCTGCTGGATCTGGTGGCGAAGCTGCCAGTGCTCAACCTGGCCAACCGCCTCATGGGCGGCGGCGTGGGTCTGCTCAAGGGCGCCCTGGTGGTGGGACTGGTCTGTGTCCTCGTCCTCCGCTTCGGCCTGGTGACGGCGGCGGAGACCAAGGAGAGCGTGTTTTTGCAGTTCTTTTCAAATTTTTCTTGGGCAAGAGGATAGTTCCATCTCGAAAAACAAGATTTATTCATATTTGTATGATATAGTGACCCCAAATTCAGAAGTTGACGATGGGATGTACATCGTCCAAACACATTTGTAAGGAGTACACATTATGCAGCCGAAACTGTGTTCTAGATGCCATAAAAATGTGGCGGTTGTTTTCATTACCAGATTGGATAAAGGTGACCCCGTGAACGAAGGCCTGTGCCTGAAATGCGCCAAGGAGCTGGGCATCCAGCCGGTGCAGGAGATGATGGATCGGATGGGCATCACCGAGGAGGATATGGAAAACCTGACCAATGAGATGATGAGCGCCTTCGGCGGCCCGGAAGGGCTGGAAGAGCTGATGGGCGGCAGCATGGACTTGAGTGACGAGGACAGCGAGGACGAGGAGGACGAAGAGGGCAAGA
>CAKTHW010000054.1 GCA_934565425.1 uncultured Oscillospiraceae bacterium | reverse complement strand
AGGGGCTTGCGGACGAGGTGCGGGCGCTGCTTGACGCGGGCGTGCCGGAGACGGCCACGGCCATGCAGGCCATCGGCTACAAGGAGCTGGCGGCGGCAGTGAGCGGCCAGGGCGACCTGGCGACAGCGGTGGAGGAAGTGAAGTTGCGGACCCGGCAATATGCCAAGCGACAGCTGACCTGGTTCCGCCGGAACAAGGCAACCCACTGGTATCTGTGGGGGTCGGAGCCGAATTTTGCGGCTTGTCGACAGTTTTCGACAGGAAAATTGGAGGAATATGGGTTATGATAGACGCAAGGACAAGCCCTTCCGTCTGTCATAGAGAGAAACGGCATTGTCCTGAATATGAATCATAGAGAAGGAAGTGCCAATGATGCAAAAAAACAGTAATCTACAGGACGTTTATCTGACCAACGTGAGCAAGAACCGGCTGAATGTGACCATGTTCCTGATGAATGGGTACCAGCTGCGAGGGGTGATCACCGGATTCGATGCCTTTACCGTGGTGCTCAACAGCGACGGACGGCAGCAGGTGATCTACAAGCACGCCATCTCCACCATTGTGGCGGAACGTCCGGTGGAGCTGAAGGACTATGAAGTCGGTGGAGGGCCTCGTATCCGTCCGTGACCTAGGAAAGGAATGAGACAAGGTTGAAACCGAGTAAATGGATTCCGAAGATCGTCATGGTCGCCTTCTTCATCGGCGCCATCCTCTATTTCGTTGGCTATGCCGTACAGACCTTCCGCAACGACATCACCACCGTCACCGTCTACGAGACCGGTGTGGAGGACTCCGTGGACACCACAGGCTTGGTGGTCCGGCAGGAGACGTTATTGGAAGGCAGCGGCGAGCGGATGGAGGTGCTGCCGGCAGAAGGGGAATCGGTGGCGAAAGGCGAGGTCATCGCCCGGATCTACAAGGATCAGGCGGCGCTGGAGCAGCATCAGACCCTGAAGGCCAAGCAGACCGAGCGGGAAGCGCTGCAATACGTGCTGAGCCACTCCACTGAGTCCTCGGACACGGCGGAGCTGAGCAAACGGGTCATCGCCTCACTGGAATCCATTCGATCTACCGTGTTTCATGAGGATCTGTCCGACCTATCCGACCAGATCCAGTTGGTGGAGAACATGATCTACCGGCAGGATTATACTTACAAGGGCAGCGAAGCGGTGACCAAGGAGATCAACCAGCTGAGCAAGGAGATCAAGAAGCTGGAGAAGGAGGCAGGCAGCACAGTCTCCACCATCAAAGCCCAGCAGGCGGGGACCTTCTCCGCCATGGTGGATGGCTATGAGACGGTGCTGAACCCCTCTAAATTGTCCGGCCTGACCCCGGCAAAGCTGGATGAGCTGGTCAAGGACCGACAGGAGGTCAAGGAAGGCAAGTATCTGGGCAAGATCATCACCGGCGGCAAGTGGTACTACGCGGTGACCATGGACGTGGCGGACGTGGAGCGGATGCATGAGGACATGACCGTGACCGTGCGTTTTGACAACGTGGCCGGCGAGCAGACCATGAAGGTGGAGACCATCGGGGACACCAAGGGCGACCAGAAGCAGGTCACCGTGGTCTTCTCCTCCACCCGCCACCTGACGGAGACCTCCCTGCTGCGGCAGCAGTCGGCGGCAGTCATCTATGAGAGCTACCGCGGCTTCCGGGTGCCGAAAGAGGCGCTGCGGATGGAAGAGGACAAGTACTACCTCTACCGGGTCAGCGGCGCGCAGCTGCGGAAGGTGGAAGTGGAGATCCTGTGCCAGCTGGACGACTACTATGTGGTCTGGCAGGGCAAGTCCGTGGATAAGGACGGCAACTCGGTGCAGCAGAGCGCACTGGAAAAAGCAAAGCAGATTCGAGACGGCGACACCATTGTGGTGCGGGGGATGAACCTGTACGACGGAAAAGTGGTGGGCAGCCGTGCAAAGACATAAAGAGAAAGGCGGCGAATCAGCTATGACGTTAGCGGAACACATCCAAGAAGTACAGGCACGTATTGCCGCCGCGGCGGAAAAAGCCGGACGGGATCCGTCTGAAGTGACCCTGGTGGCGGCCACCAAGGTGCAGACCTCGGAGACCATTCGAGCGGCCATCGCCGCAGGCATCACGGTCTGTGGGGAAAATCGTGCCCAGGAATTTACCCAGCACTGGCAGGACGGTGCCTATGAAGGGGCGAAGGTCCACTTCATCGGGCACCTGCAGAAGAACAAGCTCAAATACCTGGTGGGCAAGGTGGACATGATCGAGTCGGTGGACTCGGAAGAACTCATCCGCCTGATCGACAAACGGGCCCAGAACCTGGGCATCGTCCAGGATATCCTCATTGAAGTCAACATCGGCGGCGAAGCCAGTAAATCCGGCGTGAAGCCGGAGGAGGTGGAGGCGCTGGTGGCTTTGGCGGCCTCTTTGCCCGGCGTGGAACCCAGAGGCTTGATGGCGATCCCCCCTGTGGCACAGGAACCGGGGGCCAATCGAGCCGTTTTTGCCGCAATGCGACAGCTTTTTATTGACATACAGGGGAAAACGTATAATAATAAAGTCATGATCGACTGCCTATCTATGGGAATGAGCGGCGATTTTGAAGATGCCATTGCGGAAGGGGCTACACAGGTTCGTGTGGGCACAGCGTTGTTCGGTGCTCGACCCGCCAATCGGGTGAACGGATAAGGGGGCGGCCCCCTGCTCAGAGATAAAAAAGGAGGACACACCACTATGAGCTTAATGGATGAACTGAGACGTCTGGCACGCCCTTATGAAGACGAGGAAGAATACGAGGAAGATTTCGACCTGGAAGAGCCCTTTGTGGAGACCAAAGAAGAACGCAAGCCCCGCGGCAAGAAGCGGGAGGAGGACGACATGGAACGGGATTACGCAGATACCAGTCGGGATAAAGTGGTGAACATCAACACCACCACCCAGCTGCAGGTCGTGCTGGTCAAGCCGGAGAAATTCCAGGACGCCTCTGCCATCGCCGATCACCTTCGGGATAAGCGCACCGTGGTGCTCAACCTGGAGTCCGCCAACAAGGACGTTGCCCGTCGTATGGTGGACTTCCTGTCCGGCGCTGCCTATGCCCAGGAAGGCAAGATCAAAAAAGTGGCTGTGGCGACCTACATCATCACGCCCTACAATGTGGACATCATGGGCGACCTGATCGACGAACTGGAAAACAACGGGATGTATTTCTAAAAACAGAAGTGCATTGACCACATAAAACGAAGCAGAACAAACCTTTTGGAAAGAAATATAGAACGGCGAAGGGGAAGAGAAAGACCCCCGGAGAGCCGAGAATAAAGGGGGATTATCCATGCTGACGCCGCAGGAAGTAGCAGAACACGGTTTTTCCAAATCCCGTATGGGCGGATACAACATGAAGGAAGTGGACGATTTTCTGGATGAACTGACCGCTGACTTCAGTGAGCTGTACAAAGAAAACGCCGTGTTGAAAGGGAAGATCAAAGTGCTGGCGGAGAAGATCTCCGAATACCGCGAGACCGAGGACGCCATGCGCACCACCCTCCTTACGGCACAGAAGATGGCAAACTCCATGGTCGTGCAGGCGGAGGAAGAGAAGAAGCGTATGATCGCGGAGGCAGAACGTGCTGCCCTCCAGCGGAAAGCAGAAGTGGAACAGGAAGTGGCAGACGCCGAATATCAGCTGAAGATGGCCAAGAACGCCACCGCTCAGTTCGTAGAGCATATGCGGGAGCTGGTGAAGCAGGAGGCTTCCTTCCTGGATCAGCTGCCCGCTATCAAGGCAGAGCCTGTCCATCCCAAGAAGGCAGAGCCCATCCCCGCCCCTGTCGCGCCCGAAGCGGAAGCGGCCAAGGACGAGGCGGCAGAGGCCAAGAGCGACGACTGCATCGACCAGATCCTCCAGGAGGAAGCTGGCGCCGAACAGGAACCGGCAGCGGTAGCTGCTGGGGAAGCAGTGGCTGAGATGGAGGAGACCGAAGGACATCGGATCGACTTCAGCAACCTGCAGTTCGGAAAAGACTACGAAATCAAATGACCTAACATCGGGAAAATGTCATTTTAATTCATTTTTTCGAAGCCTGTCGGCCTATTTTAGGCTGACAGGCTCATGATTGTTTACAGCTATTACATGGGCGCATCCTGTGAAAGGTACGCCCCAGAAAGACACAGAAACGAGGGGACTATAGTAACCATGGCTGATTATAACAAGACCATCAATCTGCCCAAGACCGACTTCCCCATGCGTGCCAAGCTGGCACAGCGGGAACCGGGTATGCTGGAAGAGATGAACCGCAAGGATCTGTACCGTAAGGTGATGGAACGGAACAAGGATAAGACTCCGTTCATTCTCCACGATGGCCCTCCCTATGCCAACGGGGATATTCACATTGGCACCGCCATGAACAAGATCCTCAAGGATATGATCATCCGCTACAAGAATATGACCGGCCACTATGCGCCTTATGTTCCTGGCTGGGACACCCACGGTATGCCCATCGAGACCGCCATTCAGAAGAAGGGCGTCAAGCGCAACACCATGTCCGTGCCGGAATTCCGAGACAAGTGCCGGAACTTTGCCCTGGATTTCCTCAACCGTCAGCGGGAACAGTTCCGCCGCCTGGGGGGCATTGGCGATTGGGAGCATCCCTACATCACCCTGAAGCCTGAATTTGAAGCCAAGCAGATCAAGGTGTTCGGCGCCATGGCAGAAAAGGGCTACATCTATCAGGGGCTCAAGCCCGTCTACTGGTGCCCCACCTGCGAGACTGCTCTGGCAGAAGCAGAGGTGGAATACGCAGATGACCCCGTCACCACCATTTACGTCAAGTTCAAGGTTCATGATGACAAGGGCAAGCTGGCACAGTACGGCGATCTGGACAAGATGTACTTCGTCATCTGGACGACCACCACCTGGACTCTGCCTGGCAACATGGCCATCTGCCTCAATCCCCAGCTGGAGTACTCTCTGGTCAAGACCAATGGCGAGATCCTCATCATGGCCACCGATCTGGTGGACAGCGTCATGAAGGATTCCGGCATCACTGAGTATGAGACGGTAGGCACCCTGTTTGGGGACGAGTTCGAATACATGACCGCCTATCATCCCTTTATGAATCGGGATTCCCTCATCATCCTGGGCGACCACGTCACCCTGGATGCCGGTTCCGGCTGCGTTCACACCGCTCCCTCCTTCGGCCTGGACGACTTCTATGTGTGCCAGCGCTATGACGAGATCCCCACCGGTGTGGAGATGGAAGTCTCCGTCAACGCACAGGGGTTCCTGAACCAGTTTGCCGGCCCCTACGAAGGGCTGCATGTGACCAAGGCACATCCGGTCATCTTCAAGGATCTGGTGGACATGGGCGCCATCCTGTCCAGTGCGGACATCGTTCATAGCTACCCCCACTGCTGGCGCTGCAAGAAGCCCATCATCTTCCGTGCCACCCAGCAGTGGTTCGCCAGCGTGGACGCCATCAAGGATGCCGCTGTGGAAGCCTGCGACAACATCACCTGGAAGCCCGAATGGGGCAAGGAACGGATGATCTCCATGATCCGCGAACGTTCCGACTGGTGCATCTCCCGTCAGCGTACTTGGGGCGTGCCCATCCCCATCTTCTTCTGCAAGGACTGCGGCAAGCCCTACTGCACGCCGGAATCCATCGAAAAGATTTCCGAGATCTTCGGCGCCGAAGGCTCCAACGCCTGGTGGGCGAAGGAAGCGGCGGAGCTGATGCCGGAAGGCGCTGCCTGCGAATGTGGCTGCAAGGAATTCACCAAGGAGACCGACATCATGGACGTCTGGTTCGACTCCGGCTCCACCTGGGCTGCCGTCTGCGACCACAACCCCGAGCATCCTGAGCTGGTCTATCCCACCGACCTGTACCTGGAAGGCGGCGACCAGTATCGCGGCTGGTTCCAGTCCTCCATGCTCACCTCCATCGCCGCCCGTGGTGTGGCGCCCTATAAGCACATCATCACCCACGGCTGGACTGTTGACGGCCAGGGCAAGGCCATGCACAAGTCCCTGGGCAACACCGTCGCTCCGCAGGACATCATCAAGGACTACGGCGCTGACATCCTCCGTCTGTGGGTTTCCTCCAGCGATTACACTCAGGATATGCGCATCTCCAAGCCCATCCTGAAGCAGCTGTCTGACGCCTACCTGAAGATCCGCAACACCTGCCGTTATATCCTGGGCAACCTGACCGAGTTCGACCTGGCCACCGACCTGGTGGACTACAAGGACCTGATGGAACTGGATCAGTGGGCACTGGATGCCACCAATCGTCTGGTGGAAGCCGCCCGTGCCGGTTATGACAACTATGACTTCCACAACGTCTATCGTGCCGTGTACAACTTCTGCGTGGTGGATATGTCCAACTTCTATCTGGACATCATCAAGGATCGCCTGTACTGCTCTGCCATCGGCTCCTATGAACGCCGCAGCGCACAGACCGCCATCTATCGTATCCTGGATACCTTGGTGCGGGTCATCAGCCCCATCCTGGTGTTCACCAGCGACGAGATCTGGGCGGTCATGCCCCATGAGGCTTCCGACAATGCCGAGAGCGTCCTGCTCAACGACATCCCCGAAGTCAATGCGGATTGGAAGCTCAGTGAAGAAAAGGCCGCCTACTGGGCTAACATCATGGCCTTCCGTGGTGTCGTGAACCTGGCGCTGGAAAAGGCACGCGCTGCAAAGGTTTGCAAGAAGTCTACCGATGCCAAGGTGACCCTGTACCTGGACGAAAAGGCGCAGGCTGTCTATGAGACCATCAAGGATGCTGACCTGGAACAGCTCTTCATTGTCTCCAAGGTGGACGTTTCCACCGGAGCCGCTCCCGCTGACGCTGTGACTGGCGAAGCAGTGGAAGGTCTGGCGGTCACCGTGGAAGTGAACCAAGACCCCAAGTGCCCCCGCTGCTGGCTCCATCACGCCGACATTGGCAAGGACGCAGCGCATCCCGAACTGTGCCCCCGCTGCGCCGCAGTGGTCAAGGCCATGCACCTGGACGTGTAACGCAAACAACCAGAGATCAAACCGCCGGAAGAAACCGTTCTTCCGGCGGTTTTTGTTGTGCTGCGCCTGAAAACATGATAAACTAAAACAAGTATACCTAATTGTAAGAGAGGAAGCAGACACCATGGAGTATCAAGCCGGAACATTTGACATTGCAGTGATCGGTGCCGGCCACGCTGGCATTGAAGCGGCGCTGGCTGGGGCGCGATTGGGCTGCCGCACGCTGTGCTTTACCGTCAATCTGGACGCAGTGGGCAATATGCCCTGCAACCCCGCCATCGGCGGCACCGGAAAGGGGCAGCTGGTGCGGGAGCTGGACGCCTTAGGCGGCGAAATGGCTCGGGCGGCAGACAAAGCCTGTATCCAATACCGGCTGCTCAACCGAGGCAAAGGCCCTGCCGTCCACTCCCTCCGTGCCCAGGCCGACCGGCGGAAGTATCAGGAGGTCATGAAGCACACCCTGGAACAGACGGATAACCTGTTCGTCCGGCAGGCGGAAGTGGTGGAAGTGCGGGTGGATGACAGCGGCGCGGTCTGCGCTGTGGTCACGGCCACGGGGGCAGTCTACCAGGTCAAAGCAGTGGTGGTGGCCACCGGCACCTATCTGGGTGGACGCACCATCGTAGGCGACGTCATCCGAGACTCCGGCCCCGACGGGCTTCAGGCGGCGCTGGAGCTGACCGGCTGCTTGGAAAAACTGGGCGTCACCATTCGACGGTTCAAGACCGGCACGCCCCCTCGTGTCAACGCCCGCAGCGTGGACTTTTCCAAGATGGAACTGCAAGAGGGCGACATGGAACCGGTTCCCTTCTCCTTCTCCACGGAAAAGACGCCGGAGAATCAGGCGGTCTGCTATCTGACCTACACCAACGAGGAGACCCACGCGGTGATTCGAGCAAATTTGGATCGCTCCCCGTTGTATAATGGCGCCATTGAGTCCACCGGCCCCCGGTACTGCCCCTCCATCGAGACCAAGATCGTCCGGTTCGCCGACAAAAAGCGCCACCAGCTCTTCGTGGAACCCATGGGGCTGAACACGGAAGAACTGTACATCCAGGGCTTCTCCTCCTCCATGCCGGAAGACGTCCAGGTGCGGATGCTCCACAGCATTCCAGGTCTGGAGCACGCGGAGATGACTCGTGTGGCCTACGCCATCGAATATGACTGCGTGGACCCCACCGAGCTGCTGCCCACCTTGGAACACAAAAAAATCCCCGGCTTGTACGGCGCAGGCCAGTTCAACGGCTCCTCCGGCTACGAGGAAGCAGCGGTGCAAGGCTTCGTGGCCGGCGTCAACGCTGCGTTGAAGCTGTTGGGGCGGGAACCGATGATCCTGCGCCGGGACCAAGGCTATATCGGTGTGCTCATCGACGACCTGGTGACCAAAGGCACCAACGAACCCTACCGCATGATGACCAGCCGCACCGAGTACCGCCTGCTCCAGCGGCAGGACAACGCCGACCAGCGGTTGACCCCCATCGGATACAAAATTGGCCTGGTCAGCCAGGAACGCTACGAAGCAGTCCAGGCCAAATACCAGGCGGTGGAGCGGGAGTGCCAGCGCCTGGAGCACAGCGGCACTCCTGCCACCGACGCCCTCAACGAGATGCTCACCAGCCACGGCGAACCCGCCGCACGCCACGCGGTGAAGCTGGCTGACCTGCTCCGCCGTCCCCGCATCTCCTACGCCGACCTGGCCCCCTTCGACCCGGAACGGCCGAAGCTGGATCGACTGGTCACCGAGCAGGTGGAAATCCAGCTGAAATATCAGGGCTATATCGCCCGTCAGATGCGGCAGGTGGAGGAATTCCGGCGGATGGAATCCCACTTGCTGCCGGAAAACTTGGACTACGACAACCTGGCAGGTCTGCGCCTGGAGGCGCGGGAGAAGCTGAAGGCCATCCGACCCCTGAACCTGGGGCAGGCGGGACGCATCTCCGGCGTGAGCCCGGCGGACTTGACGGCGTTGATGATCTATTTGGAACAGACACCGAAGAAAGAACAGGAGGAAAACACATGAAAACCAATCAGAAAATGACCCTGCACCGCCTCGGCGCTCTGCTGCTGGCACTGGCTATGACCTTTGCCCTGGCAGGCTGCGGCAGCAAGACCTTTGACGCATCCGGCTACGTGGACGCCAGCATGAAGCAGGTCACCACGGGCGACACCAAAGCGCTGGAAGCCTACAAAGGCCAGGCTGTGGTGACCACGGCAGAGGATTACGACAAAGAGCTGCAGGACATGGTCGAGAGCATCACCGGCAGCATGGAATTGAGCGACAGCAACCTGACCCTGGTGAAGGACTTGGTGAAGGAGCTGTTGGGCAGCGCGTCTTACAAAGTGGGGGAAGCGACGGAACAGGACGACGGCAGCTTTGAAGTGCCCCTGACCATCAAGCCCTTGCAGCTGAACATCGCCGATGCGGTCACCAAGTGGATCCAGACCCTGGATGCGGACAAGATCAACGATATGGACGCGCTGTATGGTGAGATCTTCCAGATGATGAAGGACGCCGTGGCCAAGAAGGAGTATGGCGCGGAGAAGAGCTATACCCTGACGGTGGCGAAAAATGACGACGGGCTGTATGATGTGACGGGCGACGGTCTGGATACGATCGGGGAGGATCTGTTTACGACCGACCTGGATGATCTGATGGGGTGATATGCTGTAAAGTGAATTTCCTTGCATAGAGAGGGAAACGACCCTGAAAAAAGTTTTTTAAGGGGAGTGGCAGACAAAAGTATACAAATGTAAGACGGGAAAAAGCGTTGATATCAAGGCTTTTCCTAGGGGTTGCATTGACAGGTATCAAAATGGCCGGGTCACAGCCCTATCGCTTTGGAAATGATTTGCAAAATTTGAAAAACCCCCTTGCAATCAAAGTGGAAATTTACTATAATAGCAATGTACAGAATCACCAGACCCGCGGCGTTTGCCGCAGGTTGTCTGAGATACACTTATGAATGGAGAATGCTTATGCGGAAAAAAGTGAGGAAATCTTTGGCATTCCTGCTGGCATTGGCACTTGTCGTGTCGGTGATGAGCGGTCTCGGCCTTTCCGTGTCTGCGGATGACGCTCAAAATGAGTCTGTCGTAACAGAGACGGAAGGCGAACCTGCTGAGGAGAAGCCGAAGGCAGAAGAGAGCACCTCTGAAAAAGAGGAAAAAGACGCCGAACCGGCTGTGGAACCCGTCCAGAAAGAAACGAAGGACGAGAAGAAGACAGCAGGGGAGGAGGGGAGTGAAAAGGCTGCGGAAAATAAGGCCGCAGAA
>CAKTHW010000053.1 GCA_934565425.1 uncultured Oscillospiraceae bacterium | reverse complement strand
GCCACAAGAATTTCCCGCCATCCGTCTGGTCGCACTGGATCTGGACGGCACCACCCTGGACAAGGACGGAAAACTGCCGGAGGAAAATCGCAAGGCGATCGAGGAGGCCATCGCCCAGGGGATCGAGATTGTCATCGCCAGCGGCAGAGCCTATGACACCTTGCCCAAGGAAGTCCTGGACATCCAGGGCATCGGCTGGGCCATCACCAGCAACGGCGCTGCCGTCTACCGCCTGCCCCAGGGGGAAGCGGCCTTCCGTTCCACTTTGCCGCCGGAGGTGGCCAAGGAGCTGTTGGACTGCACGGCGGAGGAAAACGTCAATTACGAGACCTTTGTGGCAGGCCATGCCTACACGGACAAAAAGATGTATGACGACCCCATGGCCTACGGCTGCACCGAGTACGGCGCCAAGTATCTCCGTTCTACCCGGAAGCCGGTGCCGGATATCCGGGACTTCATCCTGGCGCACCACGACGAGCTGGACAGCATCGAGCTGGTGACCCACGGCAAGTCGGAGCGGGATCGGCTGTGGAAGGTGCTGGAGAAGCGCTTCCCTGACCTGTACATCACCTCGTCCTTCTTCCACCTGCTGGAGCTGTCCAGCCCCCACAGCGGCAAGCGCAACGCTCTGGGCTGGGTGCTGAACCAGCTGGGGCTGACGCCGGAGGAGACGATGGCCTTTGGCAACGCGGATAACGACATTGATATGATCCAGATGGCCGGCATCGGCGTGGCTGTGGCGGACGCCACGGAGAGCTGCCGGAAAGCGGCAGACCGGTGTACTGGTGCCAGCTATGAGAGCGGAGTTGCTCAGGCGCTCCGGGAACTGTTGCAGTGATTTTGAAATCGAGAGGGGATTTTTCAGATGAAATTTGTCAGCATGAAGAAAGTACACGAGGGCAAGTTCCTCAGCCGTTATGACATCGTCTATGAGACCATCGACGGCGGCATGAAAAACTACGAGATGGTCAGCCGTGCCAAGGATCGGACCAAGTTCGAACAGCTCCACGATCACAAGCCGGAAGCGGTCATCATGATCATGCACGACCCCAGCGGCGAAAAGCTGCTCATCAACCGGGAGTTCCGGCTGGCTATGGGCGAGTTCATCTACAACTTCCCCGCCGGTCTGGTAGACGAAGGGGAGGACCTGGACACCAGCGCTGCCCGCGAGCTGCGGGAGGAGACTGGCCTGAAGCTGGTGCGCATCGACGAGTGGATGAAGGAGTCCTACAGCGCCGAGGGCATCTGTGACGAGATGGGCGTGGTCTGCGTGGGCGTGGCTGAAGGGGAACCCATTCCCAGTCCCGACCCGGTGGAAGAGATCCAGGCGGCCTGGTACACCAAGGAAGAGGTGCGAGAGCTGCTGCAGAAGGAGCGCTTCTCCGGCCGTACGCAGCTGTACGCCTATATGTGGGCAAAAGAGTAAGCGGTCATGAAGAAGAAAGTGGTCGGCCGTGGGCTGATCGCGGCCCTCATCGCCATAGCCATCATCTTAGGTGTGCAGTATGGAACGGCGTGGCATACATATCGCACGGCGTTGGATTTTCCGGAGGCGGCTCAGGCCAGCGTAATGGTCTCGGTGCTGTACAGCGACCAGGGACAGAGTGTGAAGTTGGACGAGAGCCAGCGGGAAGCGCTGTTTGCCCAGCTGAAGGAGGAAGCCTCCTTTGGGGGTGTCGACAACCAGCAGGACACCGACCAGGCGCCCATCACCAAGGAAGAGCGTGTCTACAGCATCAGTATTGCCTCCAAGGAGTCCTTTACTCTCATCATGGCATCCAAAGATCCGGAGCAGAACTGCATCACGGGACGGGACACGGTGGTGAAGCTCAAGGAGCTGCCCAAAACGGTGGCATTGCTGGACAGCTACTGCAAGACCAAATAGAAACCATATGAAAAACAGCGTAGGAAAGATTCCTACGCTGTTTTTTTGAGCAATCAGTGCCCTTTGTGCTTCGCCTTGCGCTTTTCCTGGCGCTGAGCGAACCGGCTGTTCCTGTTCTGCCTCTTTCTCCGCACGGGAACGCTTTTTCCGAGCCTGTTTGCCCGCTTCCTGCTGGAGCTTCAAGGCTTGCTGTGCCTTGGTGCCTATGCCGGTGTGCTGTAGCTGCTTCTTGATCTCCCGCTGTGCCCGTTTGGGGTTGAGGCGTTTCCGTTCCCCTTGTTTCACCGGGACAGGCGGACTGAAGGGCAGATGCCGCCAGTGATCCAGCAGAAACTGATAGACCTCGTAATCCTTGGGTTCGGCACCGAAGGTGATCTTGCAGACGGTGCAGTGACCTGCCTCGATGCGCTCGTAAAGGGCGATCCAAAACGGCTCCTCGAAGCAGACGGTGATAGTGGCGCAGGCGTGTTCCATTGGGATTCCTCCTTTTGTGGGTGAAAATTTCACACGAAGAAGGGACAACCAAAGGAGGCAGGTTACTGATACCGCAAACTGCGATACTCCCGGACTACCTACCGGGACGTGTTTTTATCTCCGTGATGTGGATAAATAGAGCAACGAGGCAGTTGTCATACAAAGACCAAGCCGCGCAGCGCCCTTAAATTTTTTGCCAAGCTTTTTTATAAAAAAGCGGAAGCGTGGCGGCAGACATGGCAGCACAGGTTCACGCAGATGGGCAGCTGCGCGATGTGGGTGGCCGCCGGTAGGATGGACACCGCCAGGGCAGTCACTGTGCCGCCCAGACCTTGGGGGCCGATGCCCAGCTTGTTGATGCGTTCCAGCAGGCGTTCCTCCATCTCCCGATACAGCGGGTCAGGGTTGTGCGCATCCAGGGGACGCAGCAAGGCACGCTTGGCCAGGAGGGTACACTGTTCCGAGTTGCCGCCGATGCCGATGCCCACCACCACCGGGGGACAGGGGTTGGAACCGGCGTCCTCCACCGCCTGGATGATGGCGTTCTCCACCTCTTCCAGGGGCGTGGTGGGTTTGAGCATTTTCAGTGTGGTCATGTTCTCACTGCCGGCACCCTTAGGGGCCACTGTGATGGACATCTGGTCACCGGGCACCAGGCGCAGGTGGAGGACAGCCGGGGTGTTGTCCTCAGTGTTCACCCGCCGCAGGGGGTCGCTGACCATGGACTTGCGCAGGTAGCCTTCGGTGTAGCCTGCGGCCACACCGGCGTTCACGGCGTCCTCTAAGGCGCCGCCGGTGATGTGGCACTCCTGCCCCAGGTCGATGAACACCACCGCCATGCCGGTGTCCTGGCAGATGGGCAGGTTCCGCTCTCCGGCGTAGGTGTAGTTCTCCACCAGGTCGTGGAGGATGGACTGGCCAACCGGCGAACGCTCCTGGGTGCAGGCGGCACAGATGGCGCTGCGCACATCGTCGGGCAGCTGGCAGTTGGCTTCGATACACAGATCCCGCACCTTGGCGGTAATTTCAGCGCAGGTGATCTCACGCATGATGCAAATCCTCCTCTTTGTACAGGGAAATGGGGTGTGGGGTGCGGCCGATGAAGTGGGTCACGTAGCGGAAGCCGCACTGCCGCAGCAGCTCATGTCCTTCCGGGAAGGCACGTGCCACGTTTTCGGGGGAGTGGGCGTCTGCGCCCACGGTGACCAGTTCGCCGCCCAGCTCGTGATAGGCGCGCAGGATGCCCTCGTAGTCGGCGGCGGAGCCGGGATGATATTTGCAGGTGTTCAGCTCGATGGCCTTGCCGGAGGCGATGACTGCCTTCAGAATCTCCCGGATGATGCCCTCATAAGGTGCCAGAGAGACGTCCTGCCCGTCCCGATCCCGCATATAGCGCAGAGGGTAGGGGATGTGTCCCAGGGTGTCGAACTTACCCCACTGTGCCAGGCGGAGCATGGACTGGAAGTAGTCCTCTAAAAATTGATGACACATGGCGGGGGAGGTGAAGTTGGCGTAGTAGTAGTCCTGGTGCTGTAGGGCGGCAGAGGTGTTGTGGATGGAGCCGATGACCAGGTCGAGACCCGGTTCTGCGATGACTTGCTCAGCGGTGGAGAAATCCTCTGGGGCGTTGCCTACCTCGATGCCGAAACCCAAGAAGATGCGGTCGCCCCAGGCGGCTTTGGCCTGAGCGTGGGCTTCACGGGCGGGGGTCCAATCGTAGGTGGGGACGAAATGCCCCTGCTCGTCCACCACGTCGTAGTGATCGGTGAAGCAGAGGGCGGAAAGTCCTGCCTGGACCGCTGCGGCGGCCATGTCAGGGCGGGGACTGTGGCTGTCAAAGGATACGCTGGAGTGCATATGCTGGTCTGCGTAAAACATGGGAAAAACCTCCAGTGAAAAAGTAGATTGATAAGCCCATTGTAACCGTTGCCGTGGGATTTGTCAAAAAAAGTGGACACCGAATCGGTTTGATTCGGTGTCCGGTAGGATTGGTAAGTCGGGCGTCCGTTTTTATGCCTTGGGTCATTGCGGACGCTCACTTGAAAACGAGATCAGAGATTATTTCCGTTTCCCCTTGTCAAAGAACCCCTTCTTGTGGGCTTCCTTGTGCTTCATAGCGCTGTCGAAGGCGCGCAGGGCGCTCTTTGCCTCGGCGCTCAGGTTGGTGGGCACCTGGATGCTCACGGTGACGTACTGGTCGCCGCGGCCGCTCTTGTTCAGGCGAGGGATGCCCTTGCCCTTCAGGCGGAAGGTGGTGTCTCCCTGGGTGCCGGCGGGCAGGGTGTACTTGACCTTGCCGTCGATGGTGGGGATCTCCAGCTCGCCGCCCAACGTGGCGTCCACGAAGGAGACGGGGTGGGTATAGTGTACGTCGAAGCCGTCACGGGTGAACATGGGATGGGGGGAGACGGCGATGCTGATGATCAGGTCGCCGTTGGGGCCGCCATTCCGACCCACGTGACCCTGACCGTGCATATTGATGGCCTGGCCGTTGTTGATGCCGGCGGGAACCTTCACATGGACGGTGGTACGACGGCGGACAAGCCCACGGCCGCTGCACACCTTGCAGGGGTTCTTGATGATATGTCCATCGCCACCACATTCCGGGCACTCCTGCTGGGTCTGCATGACGCCGAAGGGGGTGCGCTGCTGGGTCTGGATGACACCGGTGCCGTGGCAGCGCTGGCAGGTCTGCACGCCGTTGGGGTCTGTGGTGCCCTTGCCGTGACATTCCTTACAGGCTTCGATCCGCTCGATGGGAATGTCCTTCTCACAACCGAATGCAGCCTCTTCAAAGGTCAGCCGCAGCACTTCCCGCAGGTTGGGACCCTGCATGGGGGCGTTCCGGTCGGGACCGCCGCCACCGAAGCCGCCGAACCCGCCGCCGCCAAAGACGGAGGAGAGGATGTCGCCGAAATCGAAGCCGCCAAAGCCGCCGCCGAATCCACCGGCGCCGAAGTTGGGGTCTAATCCGTCGAAGCCGAACTGGTCGTACTTGGCCTTCTTGTCCTCGTCGGAGAGCACTTCGTACGCCTCGTTGACTTCCTTAAATTTATTGGCGGCCTCATCGTCTCCCGGATTCATATCGGGATGATATTTCTTGGCGAGTTTTCGGTATGCTTTTTTGATCTGCTCAGGGGTCGCGTTCTTCTCTACACCGAGTACCTCGTAATAATCTCTCTTATTTGCATCTGCCATAAATTCACCTTCTTATCCAGGCGGCAGCTTCCCAAAGGGCCGCCTCAACGCTCTGAGACGGGCGGCGGAAAAAGCCTCCGCCGTCCGTCTGGAACCCCGCTGAGCCGCCGGGCAGGCGGCTCTGGAGCACGGGTATTTGTTCTGTTCTGTCAGGAGCAGACGGGGCGATCGAAATTACTGCTGATCGTCGTCCACTACTTCGTAGTCGGCATCGTAGAAGTCCTTGCCGCCGTTTGCGTTGCCGCCAGCAGCGCCTGCACCTGCGGCGCCAGCACCAGCACCAGCTGCACCGGCAGCACCTGCTGCGCCAGTTTCCTGATAGACGCGAGCGGAGATGCCCTGGAAGATGTCGCCCAGTTCAGCACTTGCGTTCTTGATGGCGTCGGAGTCGTTGCCCTTCAGCACTTCTTCCAGCTTCTTCTTGGCGTCGTCGATCTTGGTCAGCTCGTCAGGAGTGATCTTGTCGCCCAGTTCCTTCACAGCCTGGTCGCACTGATAGATCAACTGGTCAGCGTTGTTGCGCAGATCCACTTCTTCCTTCCGCTTTGCGTCCTCAGCTGCATACTGTTCCGCTTCCTTCACAGCCCGGTCAATGTCATCCTTGGACAGGTTGGAGGAAGAAGTGATGGTGATGTGCTGTTCGTTGCCAGTGCCCTTATCTTGAGCGGAGACATTGACAATGCCGTTGGCGTCAATATCGAAGGTGACTTCGATCTGAGGTACGCCGCGGCGTGCCGGAGCAATGCCGTCCAGCTGGAAACGACCCAGGGTCTTGTTGCCGGCTGCCATTTCCCGTTCGCCCTGGAGGACATGGACTTCTACAGAGGGCTGGTTATCTGCTGCGGTGGAGAAGATCTGGCTCTTCTTCACGGGGATGGTGGTGTTACGGTCGATCAGCTTGGTGAACACACCGCCCATGGTCTCGATACCCAGGGACAGGGGGGTGACGTCCAGCAACAGCAGACCCTTTACATCGCCGCCCAGGACGCCGCCCTGGATGGCTGCACCGACTGCAACACATTCATCGGGGTTGATGCCCTTGAAGCCTTCCTGGCCGGTGATCTGCTTGACCGCTTCCTGAACAGCGGGGATACGAGAGGAACCGCCTACCAGCAAAACCTTATGCAGGTCGCCGGACTTCAGGCCGGCATCGGACAGAGCCTGACGGACAGGACCCATGGTAGCCTGCACCAGATGGTTGGTCAGTTCGTTGAACTTTGCACGGGTGATGGTCACATCCAGATGCTTGGGGCCGGTGGCGTCTGCGGTGATATAAGGCAGGTTGACGTTGGAGGTGGTGACACCAGACAGCTCGATCTTTGCCTTTTCAGCCGCTTCCTTCAGACGTTGCATAGCGACCTTATCGGTGGTCAGGTCGATGCCGTTTTCCTTCTTAAATTCAGCCGCCAGGTAATCCATGATGCACTTATCGAAGTCATCGCCGCCCAGGCGGTTGTTGCCGGCGGTAGCCAACACTTCAATAACACCATCGTCGATGTCCAGGATGGACACGTCAAAAGTGCCGCCGCCCAGGTCATAGACCATGATCTTCTGGGCTTCTTCTTTATCCACACCATAAGCCAGAGCGGCAGCGGTGGGTTCGTTGATGATACGCTTGACTTCCAGACCAGCGATCTTGCCTGCGTCCTTGGTGGCCTGACGCTGAGCATCGGTGAAGTATGCAGGAACCGTGATGACTGCTTCGGAGACGGGCTGGCCCAGATAAGCTTCAGCATCGCCCTTCAGCTTTTGCAGGATCATTGCGCTGATCTCCTGCGGAGTATACTGCTTGCCATCAATGGTGACCTTGTGGTCGCTGCCCATCTCACGCTTGATGGAGCTGATGGTGCGGTCGGGATTGGTGATTGCCTGACGCTTTGCCACCTGGCCTACCATACGTTCGCCGTCCTTGGAAAAGGCTACGACAGAGGGAGTGGTGCGGTTCCCTTCCGCGTTGGGGATAACGACAGCTTCGCCGCCTTCCATAACGGCTACGCAGGAGTTAGTAGTACCCAGGTCAATACCAATAATCTTAGACATAATGTTGCCTCCTAATATAGAAAAGATAATTGTTAACAAAAGTTAGATGTCCCGGTTGCGGGACGGGGTGGTTTAGTTTGCAACCTGTACCATGGCGAACCGGATGACTTTTTCACCCATCATGAAGCCGGTCTGGAAACAGGCGGCCACGGTGTTCTCGCCAAGGTTCTCATCTTCAATATGCATCACGGCATTGTGAAGATTGGGGTCAAAGGGCTGGCCAACGGCCTCGATGGGCTTGATGTCCAGGCTGGCCAACACGTCCAGCAGCTGGGTCATGGTCATCTCCACGCCCTTGAGGAACGCTTCGTCCTCAGTGCCCTGGTTCAGTGCCCGTTCCAGGTTGTCGTAAACGGGGAGGAATTTCAGGGCAGCGTCTGCTTTGGCGTTGGTGTAGGCTTCCGACTTCTCTTTGGTGGTGCGGCGCCGGAAGTTGTCATACTCAGCGGCCAGGCGCAGGTAAGCGTCCTCCTGGTCCTTCAATGCCTTCTTGGCACGGGCCAGGGCGGCGGATGCCTTGCCTTCCGCTAAGCTGTCCTCGCCTTCGGCTGCAGGGGCTTCCGATGCGGGAGCCTCCGTTTCTACGGTTTCTTCGATCACGGTCTCAGCCGGGGTCTCTTCCGCCGCAGTGGCTTCGGGCGCCATCTTGTCTTTTTCTTGATTCATTTCCATTTATGTCAGCCTCCTTGATCGTTGGAGTCGTTTTTACTTGGGTCAAGCTCAGAGGGGGGATTCAGCTCCAACGCCTTCTGAGCGGGGGGAGCCAGGGAGTTGCTGGACATGCCGTTGAACAGCTTACCCAGGTTATCCGCCAGGTAGGACAGCTTGGCGGTCACCTTGGCGTAATCCATTCGCGTTGGCCCCACCACACCGATGACGCCCTTCATGCCGTCGCCGATGTCGTAGCTGGCCAGCACCACGCTGGTGTCCTTCAACTCTTCTGCCACATTCTCCGGTCCGATGAACACCTTCGGCCCTTCATCCTCGCTCTCACTCATCATGGGAGCGGTCAGGTGAGCCAGGTTGGGGTCATCGGCCAGATAGGTCAGCAGCTTGTGCGCTTTGTCTACGTCCTGGTATTCCGGGTGATTCAGGAGCTGACTGGCTCCTGCGGTGTGGATGTTGCTGTGTTCCAGGTCATCCAGCACCTCCATGGCGAAGGAAACCACCAGGGAGATCAGCCCGTAGGAACTGCCCGCCGCCTTTTCCGCCACCTGCATCAGATCCGGTGTGATCTCTTGCAAGGTCTTGCCGGTGAAGGAGGTGTTCAGCAGGGCGTTGAGCAGCTGCAGCTGAGGTTCTGTGATGTTGCTGGGCAGATGCACCAGCTTGTTCTTGACCACATTGGTGTTGGTCATGGCCACCACGATGAAGCTGTTGGGATCCACCATCAGCAGGTCGTACCGAGAGATATAGATGCGATCCCGACCGGCGGTGAGGGCGAAGGCGGGGTAGTTGGTGAACTGGCTGACCAGCTTGCCGGCTTGGTCAATGACCCGATCCAACTCTCGCATCTTCAAATGCATCGCCTCGTTAATCCGTTCCGTCTCCTGCATGGACAGCTTGTGCTTTTCCATCAGCTCGTTCACGTAGAACCGATAACCGGCAGGGGAGGGAATGCGTCCGGCGGAGGTGTGGGGCTGTTCTAGGTACCCCATCTTCTCCAGGGTCGCCATTTCATTCCGGATGGTGGCGGAGGAACAATCCAACTGGGCCAGGTCTGCGATGATCTTGGAGCCCACCGGCTCAGCCGTCTCAATGTAATGCTCCACTACCGCCCGGAGGATCCGTTTCCTGCGTTCGGTCATGTTCATCTTGTTCACCTGCCCTTTCTACTGGATTAGCACTCAACCTCTCTAAGTGCTAAAGATAATATAGCACCATGCAATCCCAATGTCAATAGGTTCCCCATGTAAACTGTTTGTGAATTTCAGAGAAATCATACGATGAAAAAAATCCCTGCCGAAGTATCAGACAGGGATTTGGATTGCTAAGTTGTAGGGGCCTTCATCGACTCTGCTCGGCCAATGCCTGGCGGACGTCGGCGGAGAAGTAGAGGGTGCCCAGGGCACAGACCGGGCCGTGATCGCCTGCCAGAGACTGGGCCAGCGCCACGCCGTCCGGGATGGAGGGTGCCGCCTGTGCCTTGCCGCCCAGGGCGGTGATGCGTGCGGCCAGCTCTTCAGCGGGCATGGCGCGGGGGAGGTTGGCGCGGACGGTGACGAACTCCTTGGCCAGGGGCAGGATGGGGGTGAGGATGCCGGTCACGTCCTTGTCTGCCATGACGGAGATGAGGAAGGTGAACTTCTGACCGGGGAACCGATCCTGCAAGCTCTGGGCGGTGGCACGCATCCCGTGAGGGTTGTGGCTGCCGTCCAACAGGAAGGGCGGTTCGGTGCGCAGCAGCTCAAAGCGTCCCGGCCACTGAACCTTTCGCAGCCCCTCTCGGATGGCGGCGTCGGAGATGTGCCAGCCGCGCTGATCCAGCACCTTTAAGGTGGTGATGGCCACGGCGGCGTTGTAGGGCTGGTAGCTGCCCAGCAGGGGCAGTGCCAGGTTTTCCAGGTTTCCAAAGGAGAAGCGGGTGCCGCTCAGGTCGCTGGGCAGGGGAGTCAGCTGGCTGAAATCCACCGGGTAGAGGGGACAGCCCTGCTCCTGACAGACGGCGGCGATGACCGCGTCCGCTTCCGGCACACCGCCGTAGG
>CAKTHW010000052.1 GCA_934565425.1 uncultured Oscillospiraceae bacterium | reverse complement strand
ACCGTACCGTGGATGCTGTCACCGCTGACAAGGTTCTGGCCATCGGCGAAAACCTGCAGCTGCGCCGTTTCGTCCGCTATGATACCGGCCTGAACATCCCCTACGTCCACATGAACGGCAAGATCGGCGTTCTGGTGAACCTGGACGTGGCTGATGAACTGAAGACCAACGAGACCGTCATCAACCTGGGCAAGGATCTGGCAATGCAGATCGCAGCAATGAACCCCGCTTATGTCTCCAGCGACGAAGTTCCTGAAGAAGAAGTGGAGAAGGAAAAGGCTGTCCAGCTGGCAAAGGCTCTGGAGGAGAACGCTTCCAACACCAAGATGCCCGAAGAAAAGAAGCAGATGATCGCTGAGAAGAAGGTCGCTGGCCGTATGAACAACTACTTTGCAGAAGTGTGCCTGCTCAACCAGCAGTTCGTCAAGGAAAGCAAGATGACCGTCGAACAGCACGTCAAGGCAATCGCTAAGGAAGTCGGCGGCGACATCAAGGTCGTCAAGTTCACTCGCTTCGAGACCGGCGAAGGTCTGGAAAAGAAGGAAGAAGACTTCGCAGCAGAAGTCGCCAGCATGATCAAGTAATCGCGCTCCGCGACACTGACACAACGAAGCAAAGCAAACGGGCAGTCTGAGGACTGCCCGTTTTTTGCGTGGTGGGAGATGAGAGCTTATTTGACAGATTCCACACGATTTGGTAAAATATTTCCCGTGGAAACCCACCATCCACGTTTCAGGTAGATGGTGTATGGTTCAAAGGATGGTTGCCTGTCATCCCGCGGGAGCGGAATGGAGGCGTGTATGTAGCTTCTGCGGGAAATATTCCTACGGAGGTGATACATCATTACTCTTCAAGATGTTTTTTGGATGGTATCCATCGCCTGGGTCTTGATCCAGGTGTGGGATCGGTTCCATAACAAAAAGAAGTAAGCCATCTGCCGCGAACAGATGACTTACTGAGGTGTAAAGTGATTTACATTTTCGTATAGTTTCTACGATGTGGCAACCATCTGGGTTTCCACATCCTTATTAGACCACGCACCTTCCCAGGGTGTCAAATCCAATTTCAATAATCACAGCTTCCGTTCGGATACGAGCGGGAGCTGTTTTTTTGACTCCGCAGGACGGAGTGATTGGACAGTTTTAAGAGAAATGTAAACCAGAACGGGAAAAGTTAACCTCCTCTTTACATTTCCACGCCAGACTTTACACACTCTTTCAAAAGCCTTATCAAAAGTGTGGTATTTGCAGAAATAGGGGTTTGCTACAATAATGGTGGCACATTTAGGTTGCACATTCGATAGGAGAACAAAACATGACTAAGGATTTGTACTTTGAAGAGCTGGAGACGGTAGAAGACCTGATCGACTGGAAGGATGCTGGCGCAGGCGTTGGCTTCGGCTTCGTGATCGGCCTGATCGTCTACGGTGCGGTCGCAACCTAATCAGAACCAAAAGACAGGAATACTCGGAGGAACCACCATGGATAACAAGCAGCTGTACTTTGAAGAACTGGAAACCGTGGAAGAACTGGGCTGGGTGGAAGCTGGTGTCGGCACTGTCATCGGCTTCGGCATCGGCATCGTTGTCTACGTCGCAGTGACCTGATCGCCCGTCGGTCAGAATCCCAAAACGAATCGAGGTGTAGACACATGAACGACAAGAAGAACCTGATGTTTGAGGAACTGGAATCCGTCGAAGAACTGGGCGCATTCTACGACTTCTTGGATGGCGTGGGCAAGGGCCTGGCCATCGGCACCGGCGTGGTCGCCATCGTCGCAGTTGTGACCTGATCGGTCAACGAGAACAAAAGGAGTATGACACATGAACGACAAGAAGAACGTGATGTTTGAAGAATTGGAATCCGTCGAAGAACTGGGCGCATTCTATGACTTCATCGATGGCGTGGGCAAGGGCCTGGCCATCGGCACTGGCGTCGTCGCTATCGTCGCAGTTGTGACCTGATCGACGGCACGACAACGGATGGACTGGCAGCAGACCACCCGCTGCAAACTTACGTAACTGAAAACATTCCTGTAACCTAAATGTGCTTCCACAACGAGCACGAGCACAGAAGGGCAGCAGAAAGGAGCGGCAAGATGGAGCGTTATTTTGGATTCTTTGCGGATCTGATCCAGGAATTTCCGGCGGATGTCGAGGAACAGGAGTTCTACTACGGCAACACCGTGGAGCTCTACGACCAGATCTGTCACGGGAACGGAGAGTTCTCCCAGTTCCAGCAGGCCATCGCCCTCCACGGCGGCCCGGTCCTGGATCTGTGCTGCGGCAGCGGTCGCCTGACCATCCCCACGGCCAAGCTGGGGATGGAGGTGACCGGGGTGGATCTGTCCCAGGATATGCTGGACAAGCTGTCGGAAAACCTCCGGCGGCGGAACAAACGGCTCCTCCCTCGGGTCCACCTGTACTGCCAGGATATGACACAGCTGGACCTGCCGGAGCAGTACGGCACCGTGATGATCGGCGCCACCGGCATCCGGCTGCTGCAAGGCCCCTTTGAGACCTTCTTCGACCACATCTATGACCAGTTGAAGGAGGGGGGCTGCCTGTGCTTCGATATCGAGAACCTGCCCCGGCAGGAACATGAGACCATTGTGACCGGTGACCTGGTGCCCATCACCATGGCGGACGAGGAAGGTGACCTGTCCGTCATCCTGATGCAGCGGCGCTTTGACTACCAGCGCGGAGTGGCAGAGGTGAACATGGCTCGGATGCGTCCGGGCAAGGAGCGCAAGATCTTGCTCACCGCCACCCACTACCGTCTGTTCGGCGTGGACGACATCAGACAGGCGGCGCAGGCCAGTCGATTTGGCCAGGTTGAGGTGACCGGTTTGGAACATAAAGAAGAATGCTTTTGCAAATTGGTGAAATGAGGAGGAAGTGTTATGTTGAACCTGTGTGTATTGGAATTCGTCCGGAATGAGAACGGATTCTTTGTGGCTGCCCAGTCCGCTGCCACCGCCTGTCTGCGGAGCTATCTGAAGGGGCGGGGCGTCCATTCCATCGCCTACACAGACGACACCCTGCCTTCTCTCAACGACTTGGCGGAGGATGTGCTGTCCATCGCGGACGATGGTCTGGTGCTGGTGGCCAATGAGGAGAACAAGCTGCTGGTCAACGCCCTGGCCTGCCGCATTGCCCAGCTGGAAGAGCTGCCCATCTACCTGCTCTACGGCGGCTCGGATTTGAACTGCCAGGCGGAAGAGACAGTGACCACCATCGCCGACGGAGCGCCGGAGGAGGCTTTGGCAGAGCTGTTGGGCGCAGAGAAGGGACAGCCGCTGATGAAGTGCTCGCCCTATGCGCAGCAGATCATCCTGCCCCGAGATGGGGAGAAGTTCGGCATCTGGTTCGGACGTGTGCGGCAAGACGGCAGCCTGGAATACCGGGATGTGCGTGGGGTGGCCACGGACGTGGAGAAAATCGAAGAGGCGTTTCACGGCCTGCACCAGGAGGAACGGAAGACGGTGCCCTGTTCGGGACTGCACTTCCGGGATAAGACGTACCTGGCACAGGTCTTAGCGTGCTTTTCCCAGAACGAAGCGCCCCTGCGCTACCACTGCCCCGTCAGCGGCAACATCCTGGACGCCTGCCCGGATGACCTGGACGCCGTGGCTTGGGACGTCTCTCTGGAGGCGGATTGGAACCTGACCAAAGAGGCGGCAGAGCTGGAGCGGCTGCTCCAGGCGGGCAAGCTGGCAGCCGTCACCCTGGACGGCGCCCTGCTGGCGCAGCCGCACCCCATCTGGCAGCAGCTGGTGACCGCCGCCGAACAGGGTCAGCTCCACCTGACCGTCCACGGCACCATCCCCGATACAGCAGACCTGGCCTGGGGCAGCCTGCTCCGCGCCACGGCGCTGCGCTACGTGCCCTTCTCCAAGGGTTTTGTGAAGAGCCGCACCGGCGTCTACTCCGGCGTGGTGCTGGATGGCTACGTGAAGCACGTGGAGGTGCTGGCGGACAAACTGGACGAAACCATGTACGAAACCATCAACGAACTGGCCAGCATCAACTCCTCTATCTACTGGAATCCCACCCAGAACGCAGACCGCGGGACGGCGCTGACCTTTGACCAGGCGGGGGTGGCCACGGTGGCAGACCCCACCTATGCGGCGGATCAGGCGGAGAAGCTCCACCACAACGCCATCGGCAGCAACCTGCTGCGGATGGTGGATGACTACCTCTGTGTGGATGACCTGGCCTACCACGCGCCCCAGAAGATTCGGGAGATCCCGTACACGGAGGGGAAACGCCGCATTGCAGAGCTGGAAGGGGCGTTCGGCACGCCCCAGGCGGCCTTCTACCTGTTCTCGGTGGACACGCCGGAGGACTACGCCTGCTTCCTAGCGGACGCGGAGCAGTTCAAGGAGACCCACACCTTTGCCGGTCTGCCCCTGGCCTACGGGTACTTGAAAAACTACTGCCGGTTCATGAAGAGCGGCACCTGCATGGTGGATAAGCTCCCCCGCATCCAGCTCACCGGCGACGGCAACGTGTACCTCTGTTCCAACTTTGACCACCCCATTGGTACCCAAAAACAGGCCATTTTCGAGCTGACTCAGAACTGTTACGTGCAAAAGGAGAACCAGATCAAGGAGCGGGACTGCAACCACTGCGTGGCTCGGAGCTGGTGCACCAAATGCACCCAGGTGCCGGCGTTCATGTCCGATTACTGCGACATTATGCGCCACCGCACCTATGTGATCGACTACATCATGGCGGGGCTGGTGTACCTGGACATGACCTCCTCTATCCCCGTCCTGCGGAACCGGAAGCCGGAGGAGCTGAAGGTGACCAGCGAGTATATGTACAACCTGACCGACCCGATGGACACGGGCAACGAGCTGCCTTACTTCCCCAAGTTCAGCTACCTGTTCACGGACGGCGGCGAGATGCATGTGCTGTGGTCCGCCGCCAGCGGGAAGTTCTTCCGTATCAGCCCCCAGTTCGCCCTGTTCTCCGAGATGCTGTTCAAGCGTCTGCCAGTGGAGGGCATCGTAGCGCGGTTACAGGAGCGGCTGCACACGGAGACAGAAGAAAATCAGACTATGGTCGAGACCATTGCCAAGGTATTGAACGAGTCCGGGGCAATGTATCGACCCATCAAGAGATAATGGAGCGAAGCGTATGAATGGGAATGGAGTCATCCGCAGCGGCTACCCCTTTGGATGGGGAGCCTATGAGAGCACGCTGGTGCGTGGGGACGGGATGTATGTGTTTGACCAGAACGGCAAGCGCTACCTGGATCTGTGCAGCGGCCTTTGGAATATGCCGCTGGGCTATTCCGAGCGACGGATCAAGGCGGTGGTGAACAAGCAGATGGAGCAGCTGCCCTTTTCCAACCTGCTGGTGTTTTCCTCGGACATTCAGACCCAGTACGCCCAGCGGCTGCTCCGGTGGATGGGGGACTTTGGCTGCGTCCTCTACACCTGCAGCGGCTCGGAGTCAGTGGAGGCGGCCATCAAGACTTGCCGCCAGTACCAATGCCTCCGGAACCGTCCGGAGCGCCGGCGCATCGCAGCCTTCACCTTGTCCTACCACGGCACCTCTTATGGCGCCATGAGCGTCAGCGGCATCGACCAGATCTTGACCGATGTCTACCGTCCCTTGGTGCCGGAGATCTGCTGGGTGTCTGTTCCAGCAGACTACGAAGATGAGGAAGCCTGGCTCCAGGCCATTGATGGCTTGTGGGAGCGGGAAGGGGACTACTTGGCAGGCTTCATCGTGGAGCCGGTGATGGCCTCCGGCGGGGTGGTGCCCATCCCCAACCCAGTCCTCCAGCACATTCAGCAGCGCTGTCGGGAAAGGGATGTGCTGTTGGTGGCAGACGAGGTGGCCACCGGCTTTGGCCGAACGGGTACTCCCTTCGCTTGGCAGCAGGCGGAGCTGTCCCCCGACTTGGTCTGCCTGTCCAAGGCCATCAACAATGGTTATCTGCCCCTGGGCGTCCTGGTCTTTTCCCAATCCTGCGCCGACCTGTTCGCAGAGCAGGGCGCCAGTCTGGAACATTTCTCTACCCAGGGCGGCAACGGCGTTGCCGTGGCGGCGGCCATGGGGATGCTGGACTGCATGAAAAACTATGACCAGTTCCACGTGAAGGAGAAGGGCGAACTGCTGCTGACCCGGCTGCGGGAGGGCCTGGCGGGACGCGCCAGCGTCCGTGGCCTGGGGCTGATGGCGGCGGTGGATTTCCCCAAGCGGTTTGACAGCCTGCAAATGCTCCAGGTGGTGGAATTGTTCAAGAAACGGGGCATTTTGGTGTATATGTACAACAATGAGCCCTTCAACCGAGGCGTCAGCTTCTTCCCGCCCTTCCTCATCACCGAGGCGGAGTTGGAGCGCTGCGTCCAGAAGATCCTCTCCATCCTGGGGCGGCTGCTGTGAGGGGGTGACCGGATGTTTGTGAACCATTTGGAGATTTTTCCCGACCAGCGCGCCCAGAACCCTGAGACCTTCTACCTGGTCAAAAACACCGCCTCCGGCCGCTACGTCCGCCTGGGCGGCGCCGAGACCCGCTACCTGCTGCAAAAGCTCCACACCACCCAGACCCTCCCCGGCCTGGAGGGAGCGCAGACCCTGGCGGAGCCGCAACGGAAACTGCTGGACGAGAAATTCGACCAGTGGGGCTTCCTCCAACCGGCGGAAGGGCAGGCGGCAGGGAAGAAGCCGTTGGACTTGACCAAGATCAAGCTGGTGGAGTTCAACGTGGAGCGGGTCATCCACCGGGTGTACCCGGTCTACAGTAAGTTCTTCACCCGCAAGAGCCTCATCCTGTTCTTCCTGCTCCTGCTGGCCTGCGTGGGCATCGTGGCCTACAGCGTGGCCCAGACCCTGAGCGGGACGGTGGCGGAGGAACCGGCCATCACCCTCCAGTTCAGCTGGGTGGATATTGGCATCACGGCGGTGTTGCTCTTATTCAGTTTGGCCGCCCATGAGCTGGCTCATGCGGTGGTGTGCAAAAAGTACGGCGGGGAAGTGAAGTCCATGGGGCTGCTGCTCTTCTTCCTCATCCCCTGCTTCTACTGTGACGTCACCGACGTCTACAAGATTCAATCCCCCAAGCACCGGGCACGGGTGGCGCTGGCGGGGGTGTATGTGAACTCCTTTTTGGGTGTGGCCTTCCTGCTCCTGGCCTTTGTGCTGACCCTGTTTGGGCGGGGAGTGCTGCCCTTCTACTACTTCGCCCTGTCCAACCTGGTGGTGAGCGTGTACAACTTAATTCCCCTGGTCAAGCTAGACGGCTACTGGTTCCTGAGCGCCGTGCTTCAGGTGAACAACCTGATGGACAAAGGATTTTTGATGGCCTATGCCACCTTCTTCCACCGAAGCACCCTGCCAGAGCTGCGGATGCCTGCTGGGCAGCGGCGGCTGCTGGCCGGATATGGAGTGGCATCGCTGCTGTTCAAGCCGATGTTCTGGGGGTACAACCTGTACGCTATCAGCACGCACCTGCCGGCAGAGGACTGGGTGAAATGGGGGCTGCTGTGTGTGGGCGCGGCTATTATGGTGTCCGACTTTTATCGAACCCTCCGCCACGCCAGCGGGATGATCCGGCAGGATTATCGGCGCTTGACCCAGATGATGTGAGTTGAGAAAGGAATTTGTGCGATGGAAATTACAGTTGAAAATCTGACCAAATATTATGGGAGCTTCTGTGCTGTGGATGGCATGAGCTTCTCCTTCCAGAGCGGGAAGATCACCGCTATCGTGGGCCGCAACGGCTCCGGCAAGACCACCACCATCCGCTCCCTCCTGGGGCTCATTCCCATGGACAGCGGTAAGATCTTGGTCGATCACCGAGAGCAGGGGTTAGAGCTGAAGCATGTAGGCTACCTGGCGGAGGAACGGGGGATGTTCCCCAAGGAGACCGTCCAGAGCCAGCTCCTCTTTCTGGCACGGCTGAAGGGGATGAGCACCAAGGCGGCCAACCAGTCCATCCAGCATTGGCTGGAGCGGCTGGAGATCCCCCAGTACCAAAAAAGCAAGCTGGAGAGCCTGTCCAAAGGCAACCAGCAAAAGATCCAGATGATCGCCAGCCTGGTGCATGACCCAGAGGTCATCATCTTCGATGAGCCCTTCAGCGGCTTGGATCCGGTGAATATGCAGATGGTCATCCGCCTGCTCCAGGAGCTGCGGGACGCGGGGAAGTGCATCCTGGTGTCCAGCCATCAGCTGCCCCTCATCGAGCAGGTGTGCGAGGACATCTGCATCATCAACCGCTCCAAGCGGGTGTACTACGGCCCCCTGGAAGCCCTCAAGGCTCGGTACGGGGAGCGCTTCGTCCGGTTCAGCACCGCAGGCGGCGCCCTGCCCGCCGGTCTGGCGGCAGAGGAAGTGGGGGCGAACCAGTACAAGGTACGCCTGGGCACCAAAGAAAACCCCACGTTCCATGATGTCTTGAAGAAGCTGGTGGACGCCCAGGTGCCGGTGGACGCGCTGGAGCGCTCCCAGGAATCGTTACAGGAAATCTTCTTAAATCTGGTCGGCGAGGAAGGTGTGGAAGCATGAAACAGAAAAGCGTGATGGGCGATTTCGCCACGGTATTTGGTTACTACCTGAAGAAGGAGATGCGCAGCAAGGTCTATCTCATCGTGACCGTCCTGCTCTGCGTCATCAGCCTCTCCTCCTGCTTCCTGCTCAACCTGTTCACCCAGGAGGGGGACAAGCAGCCCCTGTACGTAGTGGATCGGACGGGGATGTTCCAGTTGTCCATGGAGACGGCGGAGCTGCCCAAGGACTATTTTGCGGACATCACCCTGGATTTCTCCGAGAAAAAGGACCTGACCAAGGCGCAGATCACCACCGGGGTCAAGGAGGACGAAAAGGCTTACGCCGTGCTGACCGAAGAGGGCGGCAACGTGACCCTGACCGTCTATGACAGCGGCAGCGTGTCCACAGCGGACGCACAGGCACTGCTCAACCTGGTGCAGGGCATCTACCAGCAGCAGAACTTGGAACAGAGCAAGCTGACGCCGGAAGAGGTGGCCACGGTGACCCGGCAGGTGGCCTTCCAGGCGGTGAATCCGGTACAGGAGTCGGAGAACTTCTGGAGCACCTACATCCTGTATATGCTCATGACCATCGCCATCGTCATGTACTCCTGCGCCTCCGGCAACGAGGTGGCATACCTCAAGACCAACAAGGTCATGGAAGTGGTCACCACCTCCATCAAGCCCTTGCCCTTCTACCTGGGCGTCACCCTTTCCATTGGCCTGACCGGTCTGATTCAGCTGGTGGGCATCGTGGTCTGCTTCGTGGCATCCTATCAGCTCTCCGGCGTGGATTTGTCCAGCCTGAGCAACCTGGGCGTCACCCTCTCGCCCTTGCAGCCCCATGAGATCGCAGCCTTCCTGCTCCTCTTCATCGGCGGCTTCCTGCTCTACTCCTTCATCAACACGGCCATCGCCTCCATCGTCAACAGCAACGACGACCTGACCACCACCCTGGTGCCGGTGGAGATGCTGGCCATGGTGCAGTTCTTCGTCAGCATCTTCGCCCTCCAGGCGGACAGCACTCTGACCATGGCCTGCTCCTACATCCCCTTCACGTCGCCTGCCGTCATGTTCGTCCGCTATATGATCGGCTTCGCTGGAGTGGGCGAGCTGGCCCTGTCCCTGGTCATCCTGTACGCCGCCGTGGCCGTCCTGGCGGTGCTGGGTGCGCGGCTGTTCAGCCGGGGCGTGGTACATTATGGCACCATGAAGGCATTCAAATGGAAGAGAGCGTAACGAAACATGGAACTTACCTTTCAAACCAAGACCATCCTCATCACCGGCGCGGCAGGCCAGCTAGGCCACGCAGTCGCCCAAAGCTACAGCGCCTCCGGGGCGCAGCGCCTGCTCCTGCTGGACAAGCCGGAACAGCGTGCCGCCCTGGAAGCTCAGGCGCGAGAACTGGAGGGGCGCTATCCCACCTGCGCCGTCCACGTCTACTGTGCCGACCTGGTGGAGACGGCGCAAATTCAGTCGGCAGCTGCCCAGATACGCCAGGACGGCTTTGGGGTGGATATTTTGGTGAACATCGCCGGAATGAACTTTTTGGAAAAGGCGGTGGACGTGGAGGAAGATGTCTGGGACTACCTGATGGACCTGAATTTAAAAGGCAGCTTCTTCCTGACCCAGCAAGTGGCGCGGGATTCCCTGTTGGACCGGGGAGGCAATGTGATCTTCATTGCCTCCCAACACGCCGTGGTGGGCAACCACATGCGAGCGGCCTACTGCGCCAGCAAGAGCGGCCTGTTGGGGCTGATGCGGGTGCTGGCGTTGGAGTGGGCGGCCTTCGGCGTCCAAGTCAATGCCATCTCGCCCACCTATATCCTCAACGACAAGAATCGGGACGTGCTCAACAACGCCAACTACAAGCGGAAATACTTGCAGCGCATCCCCCTCAAGCGCTACGCCCGGCCGGAGGACGTGGCCAACGCCATCCTGTTCCTCTCTAGCGACCAGGCGTCCATGATCACCGGCCATAATCTGATGGTAGACGGCGGCTATACCGCGGTCTGAGATAGGAGGAATCTTTGTGGAAAGTGTCGTGTACTTCGTCAAATCCAACTG
>CAKTHW010000051.1 GCA_934565425.1 uncultured Oscillospiraceae bacterium | reverse complement strand
GCGCAAGCGCTGGAGCCGTCCCCTGCTGACCATCAACAACATCCCGGTCATCAACGCGGACATCGCCACCGGCGTCAGCCTCTGCCTGCTCTTCGTGGCGGCAGGGGGGATTTTGCACTTCGACCTGGGCTACGTGACCCTGCTCATCGCCCACATCACCTTCAACATCCCCTACGTCATCATGTCCATCATGCCCAAGCTCTACCAGATGGACAAGAACCTCATCGACGCCGCCCAAGACCTGGGCTGCACCTGGATGCAGGCCTTTTATAAGGTGGTCATCCCAGAGATCCTGCCCGGCATCATCAACGGCCTGCTCATTGCCTTCACCATGAGTATTGATGACTTTGTCATCAGTTACTTCACCGCAGGCAGCAAGGTACAGACCCTGTCCATGACCATCTACGCCATGACCCGTAAGCGCATCAGTCCGGAGATCAACGCCGTCTCGACCTTGCTCTTCGTCACCGTCCTCCTGCTCTTGGCCATTGTGAATATCCGTGAGCTGCGGCAGGAGAACGCCCGAAAAAAAGCGCTGAAACGGGCGCAGCAGTGAGGAGGGGAGCAGTATGAAGAAACGTATGCTATCTGTCCTGGCCGGCTTCCTGGCCAGTGCCGCCCTGCTCACCGGCTGCGGTTCCGGCGGCGAGTCCAGCACATCCGGCAGCGCCGTCCGGACGGGGCGAGAGGTGAACGTGTGCTCCTGGGGCGAGTACATCGACACCGACCTGATCGGCCAGTTTGAGAAGCAGACTGGCATCAAGGTCAATTACACCACCACGGAGAGCAATGAGACGCTCTATTCGCTGCTCAAGACCGGCGGCTCCACCTATGATGTGGTAGTGCCTTCCGACTATATGCTCTCCCGGCTCATCGAGGAGGGGATGCTGGAAAAGCTGGACTTTTCCAATATCCCCAACTTCAAGCTGGTGGGCGACGACTACAAGAACCTGCCCTACGACCCGGAGAACCTCTACTCCGTGCCCTACACCTGGGGCACCACCGGCATCATCTACAACACCAAGATGGTGAAGGAGAAGGTGGACAGCTGGTCCATCCTGTTCGACGAGAAGTATAAGGGCGAGATCTTGATGATCGACAACCCCCGAGACGCCTTCGCCGTGGCCCTGTCCTACCTGGGCTATTCCATCAACACCACCGACAAAAAGGAGCTGATGGAAGCCTACGACCTGCTGGTGGAGCAGAAGGACATCCTGCAGGCCTACGTCATGGACCAGATCTTCGACAAGCTGGAGGGCGGGGAAGCCGCCATGGGCGTGTACTACGCCGGTGACTTCCTGAGCATGAAGGAGAACAACCCGGATCTGGCCTTTGCCATCCCCAAGGAGGGCGCCAACTTCTTCGTGGACGCCATGTGCGTGCCCAAGGGCGCTCGGAACAAGACGGAGGCAGAGGCGTGGATCAACTTCATGTGCTCCTACGACGCCTCCATGGCCAACCTGGACTACATCTGGTACGGCAGTCCGCTGCCCCAGGTGATGGAGGACTACAAGGCCGACCTGGACGAGGAGACCGCGGCGGTGCTCAACCCCAGCAAGGAGGCGCTGAGCCGCTGTGAGATGTTCGTGAACCTGCCCAAGGACATCTTGGACTTGTACGACGAGCTGTGGGTACAGCTGAAAAGTTAATGAAATTGGGAATGTGCTGACAGGTCTCAGGCCAGTCGGCACATTCTTTTTCCGATGAGGGTGGAATTTTGGAAGACATTGCCGAGAATCCACCATTTCCGGCAAAACTGTGGTTCCCTTTTTGTATATTGTAGTGTATAATACAGAGATAACATTCATAGTGGGGGGCTATCGGCGTTGACCGGTTCTGACCTGCCCAAACCAATCTAGACCATAACGATGGGGGTACACCAATCATGATAACCAGGACCGTTGCCCGTGAGATCGCGGTACATTACGCCTTTGAGCTGGGCTTTTCCAACCTCTCTGCCCAGGAACTGCTGGAGCAGGAGTTGACCCAGGAACGCTTTGGGGAGATCGCCGAGATCGACCCGCTGTACGCCGAGTTCCCAGACGAGAAACAGTGCGCCTATATCCGCAAGCTGGTGGAAGGCGTGGGGGAACACGGGTACGAACTGGATGAGTACATCAGCAAATACGCCATCGGCTGGAAGTTCCAGCGCATCCCTCGCATCGCCGCCGCCATCATGCGGGTGGCCATGTACGAGGTGCTCTATATGCCTGAGATCCCCGCTTCCGCCGCCATCAACGCTGCGGTAGACTTGGCGAAAAAGTATGACGAACCCAAGGTAGCCTCCTTTGTCAACGGCATTTTGGGTTCCTTCGTCCGCAAAGAGCTGCCCGGAGGCGACCAGGCATGACCGGTTTTCTGGGGCTCGACACCAGCAACTACACCACCTCCGCCGCTGTCTGCCGCACCGACGGCAGTGGGTACAACAGCTCCCAGCTGCTCACTGTCAAACCCGGCGAACTGGGTCTCCGGCAGAACGAGGCCCTGTTCCAGCACGTGAAGAACCTGCCCCAGCGCTTTGCCGAGCTGCGGGAGGCTGGGTTCTTGCAGGGCATCGCCGCGGTGGGTGCCAGCACCCAGCCCAGGGCGGTGGAAGGCTCCTATATGCCCTGCTTCCTGGCCGGTGCATCCCAGGGACGCATCCTGGCGGAGACCTTGGGCGTGCCCTTCTACGCCTTCTCCCACCAGCAGGGGCACATCGCTGCTGTCTGCTGGGCGGCGAAAAGATTGGAGCTGCTGGATCAGCCCATGTTGGCCTGGCACCTGTCCGGCGGCACTACCGAACTGCTGCTGGTGGTGCCCGAAAACGGCAACGTCCGCGCCGCCCGCATCGGCGGCACCACCGACATCTCCGCCGGTCAGCTCATCGACCGGACGGGGCAGTACCTGCACTTGGACTTTCCCGCCGGAAAAGCCCTGGACAAGCTGGCGGCGGAGAGCGACAAAAAGGAACGCTTCCGGGTGCGCATCGACAGCCTGCAATTTTCCTTCTCCGGCATCGAGAACAAGGTGAAGCAGCAGGTGGCGCAGCACAAGGAACCGGCGGACATCGCCCGCTTCACCCTGGAGACCATCGCCTCCCTGGTGCGCCGGGTCACCGACCGTGCTATGGAGCAGTATCCCGGCCTGCCCGTGGTCTGCTCCGGCGGCGTGGCGTCCAACAGCATCCTGCGCAAGTACCTCTACGACGCCGTCTTCGCGCCCCCTGCCTATTCCACCGACAACGCCATGGGCACCGCGGTGCTGACGGCACGACAGATGGATGGGGGGAAGTAAATGGCTTCAAAACCCATCTATACGGTCACCCAGGTGAACACCTATATCAAGAGCGTCCTGGACGGTGACCGGAACCTCTCCGGCATCTACATCCGGGGGGAGATCTCCAACTACAAAAAATACCCCTCCGGCCACCACTATTTCACCCTCAAGGACACCGGCGGAGCCCTCCGCTGCGTCCTCTTCCGCTCCTCGGCCACCCGCCTGCGGTTCCAGCCGGAGAGCGGCATGAAGGTCATCGCCTACGGCCGCATCACCGCCTTCCCACGGGACGGGCAGTACCAGCTGTACGTGGACGCCCTGACTCCGGACGGGGTGGGGGAGCTGTACGTGGCCTTCGAGCAGCTGAAGAACAAGCTGTACCAGGAGGGTCTCTTTGCCGCCGAGCACAAGAAGCCCATCCCGCGCTACCCCGAGACCATCGCCCTCATCACCTCCCAGGCCGGTGCCGCCGTCCATGACATGACCCGCATCCTCAACGCCCGCTGGCCCATTGCCACGGTGAAGCTCCTGCCTGTGCGGGTGCAGGGAGCCGGTGCGGCGGCGGAGCTGACCGGCGCCATGCGCTACGCCAACCGGAAGCAGGTGGCGGAGCTGATCATCATCGGCCGAGGCGGCGGCTCTATGGAGGACCTGTGGGCCTTCAACGACGAGAACCTGGCTCGTGCGGTGTATGAGTCAGATATCCCGGTCATCTCCGCCGTGGGGCATGAGCCGGATGTGACCATCATCGACTACGTGGCCGACCTCCGCGCCGCTACCCCCTCCAACGGGGCGGAATTGGCGGTGCCCGACCAGCTGGAGCTGAAACAGTACGTGGATCAGCTGGGGCAGCGCTGTCGGCAGGCCATGTTGGGGCAGCTCCAGAGCGCCAGCCAGAAGCTGGAACGCCTGCGCACCTCCAACGTCCTCACCGACCCCATGGTGCCTGTCCACAACGGACGGACACGCCTAGAAACCGCTCAGCAGAAGCTGACCGACCTGTTAGACCGTCGCCAGCACCTGGAGCGCACCCGCCTGGCGGGCTTGACGTCCACTCTGGACGCACTCAGCCCCCTGAAAGTCCTGGGACGCGGCTACGCCATGGCGCAGGACGAGGATGGCAAGGTCATCACCTCTGTCCACAGCGTGGAGTTGGGGGAGCGCATCCGATTGCGGGTGGCGGACGGGCAGTTGGGGTGTACCGTCATGAAGCAATACCCCTTGGAAACCAGCGAAAAGGAGCAGAAGACGAATGGCAGCAAAAAAGAAACCCTTTGAGGAGTCCATGGCGCGCCTGGAGGAGATCGTGTCCATCCTGGAGCGAGGGGAGTCCACCCTGGACGAATCCCTGGCGCTCTTTGAGGAGGGCACCAAGCTGGCGGCAGCCTGTTCCAAGCAGCTGGATCAGGCGGAACAGAAAATCTTGAAATTGACCAAAGGCCCGGACGGCGAGCCGGTGGAAACGCCTTTGAAAGGATAAATTATGAACCAATTCCAATTTGAATTTCAGCGCTGTCAGGGGCTCATCGAGGTCAACCTGGCATCCTATTTCACCAAACCGGCCCCCCAGCAGAAACTGCTGGACGCCATGCGCTACAGCCTCCTGGCCGGGGGCAAACGCATCCGCCCCATGCTGGCGCTGAAATTCTGCGAAGCGGCAGGGGGGAGCCTGGAACAGGCCATGCCCTATGCCTGCGCGGTGGAGATGCTCCACACCTATTCCCTCATCCACGACGACCTGCCCAGCATGGACAACGACGACCTGCGCCGGGGCAAGCCCACCAACCACAAGATGTTCGGCGAGTGCACCGCCACCCTGGCCGGTGACGCCCTCCAGGCAGCCGCCTTCGAGACCATCCTGACCGCACCCCTCCCAGCAGAGGTGAACACCGCCGCTGGCCTGACCCTGGCTCGTGGGGCGGGCGTCCTGGGCATGTGCGGCGGACAGCAGCTGGACATGGAAGGGGAGACCCGGACCTTTACCTTGAAGGAAGTGGCCCGGATGAACCAGCTCAAGACCGGGTGCCTGCTGGACGCAGCCTGCGTCATGGGTGTCCTGGCGGCAGGCGTGCCGGTGGATGACCCCATGGTGACCGCAGCAGAGCACTACGCCAAGGCCATTGGCCTTGCCTTCCAGGTGCGGGACGATATGCTCAACGTCACCTCCACCGAGGAGGAGATGGGCAAGCCGGTGGGCAACGATGCTGAGAGCCACAAGTCCACCTACGTGTCCCTGCTGGGGCTGGATAAGTGCGCCAACGTCATCGCTCAGCAGACGGCGGCGGCGAAAGAGGCCATCCGGGGTTGTCTCCCGGACGTGGACTTTTTGTGTGATTTGGCGGATTATCTGGCCGGACGAGAGAAATAAAACGGTATGATACCGAGCGAGAAAGGAGGCGCAGCTGTGCCAGATCTTTTTTCCCAGGATCTGCACCAAATTTCTGACCAGGAGGCGGAAACCCTGTGTCAGGAACTGCGCAGATCGCTCCTTGCCACCGTCAGTCAGACGGGCGGACATTTGGCATCCAATCTAGGGGCAGTAGAGCTGACCGTGGCCATCCACCGGGTGTACGACACGGCCAAGGATCGCCTGGTCTTCGACGTGGGACACCAGTGCTACTGCCATAAAATATTGACCGGCCGGGCAGACCGGATGACCACCCTGCGCAAGATGGGCGGCCTGTCCGGCTTCCCCAAGCCGGAGGAGAGCGAACACGACGCCTTCATTGCCGGCCACGCCTCCAACTCGGTCTCCGTGGCCGTGGGCATGGCTCGGGCGCGGACGCTGCAGAAGCAGGACTATCAGGTCATCGCTCTCATCGGCGACGGTGCCCTCACCGGCGGCCTGGCCTACGAGGGGCTGTCCGACGCCGGACAGAGCGGGGAGAACCTGGTGGTCATCCTCAACGACAACGGCATGTCCATCCAGAAGAACGTAGGCGGCATCGCCACCCTGTTGGCCCGGAACCACCTGCGTCCTACCTACCTGTCCTTCAAGCGGGCGTACCGAAAAGTGTTCGAAAAAATCCCCGGCGGACGGGTTTTGTATAACTTTAACCACAAAATAAAGAAGAGCATCAAGGGCACGATCCTGCCCAGCAGCTTCTTCGAGGACATGGGCTTCACCTACATCGGCCCCGTGGACGGTCACCAGGTGGGGGAACTGACCCGCCTGCTCCGTTGGGCGAAATCCCTGCCGGGACCGGTGCTGGTCCACGTGCGCACGGTCAAGGGCAAGGGCTGGCCTCACGCTGAGGAGACCCCAGACGCCTATCACGGCGTGTCCCCCTTTGACGTGGCCACCGGCAAGCCCCTGAAAGCCAGCGGGCAGAACTTTTCCTCGGTGTTCGGGGAGGAGCTGAGCCGCCTGGCGGTGGACGACCCGAAGATCTGCGCCGTCACCGCCGCCATGCGGTCGGGCACCGGATTAGACCCCTTCGCCATCCGCTGTCCCGAACGGTTCTTTGACGTGGGCATCGCGGAAGGCCACGCCGTGGCCATGTGCTCCGGCATGGCGAAGCAGGGGATGCTGCCGGTGTTCGCCGTCTACTCCTCCTTTTTGCAGCGGGGCTACGATATGCTCATCCACGACATGGCCCTCCAGCGGCTACATATGGTGCTGGGCGTAGACCGTGCCGGTCTGGTAGGGGACGATGGCGAGACCCATCAGGGTCTGTTCGACGTGGCCTACCTGTCCACCGTACCCGGACTGACCCTGCTGGCACCAGCCAGCTTCGCCGAGACCCGTTCCATGCTCCATCGCGCCCTGTACGAACTGGACAGCCCGGTTGCGCTCCGTTACGCCCGGGGCGGTGAGAACGGCTACAGCGACGACCACAGCCAGGGCGCTGCGGCGGTGCTGCGAGAGGGCAGCGACTGGACGGCGGTCTGCTATGGCACCATGACCGGAGAGGTGCTGGCGGCGGCGGAAGCGCTGGACGCGGAAGGCATCTCCGTGGAGGTGGTCAAGCTCAACCAGCTGGCGCCGCTGGAACCGGAGATGGTGCTGACGTCGGTGCGAAAGACCGGGAGATTGCTGGTGGCGGAAGAGGTCATCCAGACAGGCTCCCTGGGCGTGGCGCTGGCAGGCGCGGCGGCAGCGGAAGGGCTGGCGCTGAAGGCGCTGAAGCTGCTGAACACCGGCGACCGGTTCGTGCCACACGGGACCATTCCCCAGCTGCGTGAAAAGCTGGGTATCAACAGTGACCACATTGCGTCGGTCATGCGGGAGGCGGAAAGATGAGTAAAACACGGCTGGATGTGGCCATGGCCGCACAGGGGCTGGCCGAGAGCCGTCAGAAGGCCCAGGCCATCATCATGAGCGGTCTGGTCTTCGTGGACGGCAAACGGGTGGACAAGTGCGGCGCCCAGATCGCCGACACGGCGGTCATCGAGGTGCGGGGCAAGACCCTGCGCTACGTGAGCCGAGGCGGCCTAAAATTGGAGAAAGCCATGCAGTGCTTCCCCCTGACCTTGCAGGATGCCGTCGCCATGGACTGCGGCGCGTCCACTGGCGGGTTCACCGACTGTATGCTCCAAAACGGGGCGAAAAAGGTGTACGCCGTGGACGTGGGCTATGGGCAGCTGGACTGGAAGCTGCGGCAGGACGAACGGGTGGTGTGCATGGAGCGCACCAACGCTCGGTACTTGACGAAGGAACAGATCCCGGAACCGCTGGATTTCGTCTCGGTGGACGTGTCCTTCATCTCCCTGGGGCTCATCTTCCCAGCCCTGCGTCCGCTGCTGGCGGACAACGCCAACCTGGTCTGTCTCATCAAACCCCAGTTCGAGGCGGGCAAGGACAAGGTGGGCAAGAAGGGGGTCGTGCGCGACCCCAAGGTGCACCTGGCGGTGCTGGAGCAGTTCTTGCGCCACGCTGCGGAGAACGACCTGACGGTGAAGGGGATGACCTATTCCCCCATCAAAGGGCCGGAAGGGAACATCGAGTACCTGGGCTGGCTCACGGCGGAGGCGGGGGAGAACGAGATCCCCGATCTGCATACCCTGGTAGAAACATCACATAAAGAATTGGAGAGGGTACCATGAAGATTATACTCAGTCCAAACCCGTACCGGGATAAGCGCATGACCGTGGTGAGCGAGGCGGAGAAGGTGCTGAAGGAGTGCGGTGTAGAGACCGTGGTGTGCCTGCCCTTCCCCATGGACGACCACTTTCGGTTTGCCAAGAAATTTGATTGGAAAGACTTAGAAGAAGAGGCGGCGGGCACCGATATGCTCATCTGCTTTGGCGGTGACGGCACCATCCTGCACCTGGCTCGCTTCGCCCGCACCCACAACATCCCCATCCTGGGGGTGAACACCGGCAGCTTGGGCTATATGGCTGAGCTGGAGCCGGGAGAAATGCACCTTTTGCGGAAGGTGGTGGAGGGGAAATACCGGCTGGAACCCCACATGATGCTGGACTTTCGTGTGATTCGAAATGGCCGCGTCATCCATCAGGACACCGCTTTGAATGAGACGACCATCCGCACCAGTGCTGTGGGCAAGGAGATCCACTTTGTCATCTACGCCGATGGGGTGGAGCTGTTCGCGTGCAGCGGCGATGGCGTCATCATCGGCACCCCCACCGGTTCCACCGCCTATAACGTCTCCGCCGGCGGCCCCATCGTGGAGCCCACCGCCGAGAACATCCTGGTCACCCCCATCTGCGCCCACGACCTGCGGGTGCGCCCCTGCGTGCTCAGCAAGGACCGGGTGGTGACGGTGGAGCTGGGGCACATCGGCAAGAAAGGGGTCTTTCTGTCCCCGGACGGCGGCTCCTTCCGGTTGTCTGACCACGATAAGATCGAGCTGCGCAGCTCTGACAGCCGCATCAACCTGGTGCGGGTGACGGATCGGAGCTTTTATGAGATTTTGCACCAGAAATTAGGTACTTAAAGGAGGAAATGGTGAAAGAAAAGCGACAACGGGCAATTCTGGACATCATTGCCAATCACATCATCGAGACCCAGGAGCAGCTGCTGGCGGAGCTGAAGGAGCGGGGCTTTCGCTGTACCCAGGCGACCATCTCCCGCGACATGAAGGAGCTCCAGCTCATCAAGGAGCTGACCCCCTCTGGGAGCTATCGGTACGCCGTTTCCATCCACCAGAACCGCCGCGACTTCAACGACCGCCTGCGCAACGTCTTTCGGGAAGGGGTCACGTCGGTGGATCTGGCGCAGAATATCATCGTCCTCAAGACCATGCCCGGCCTTGCTAACGCTGCCGCTGCGGCACTGGACGGCATGGACATCGAGGAGATGGTGGGTTCCCTGGCCGGGGACGACACGGCGCTGCTGGTCATGCGCACCAACCAGGCGGCGGAGCAGTTTTGCAGTGAGCTGCGGATGATGCTGAAATGACCGGCAACGAAGAAAGAGCGTGAATTGAAATGCTGTTACTGCTTCACATTGAAAATATCGCGGTCATCCAGTCCGCCGACATCCAGTTCGACGCGGGCTTCAACGTCCTCACCGGCGAGACCGGCGCAGGCAAATCCATCGTGGTGGACGCCCTGAACGCTGTCCTAGGGGGGCGCACCTCCCGTGACCTGATCCGCACCGGCGCCAAATCCGCCCTGGTCAGCGCCCAGTTCGTGGACCTGCCCCAGCTGGATTGGTTCCAGGAGCAGGGCATCGCCCCGGACGCCGAGGGCGTCCTGCTGCTCCAGCGAGAACTGCGGGCGGACGGGAAGAACACCTGTCGTTTGAACGGCCGTCCCGTGTCCCTGGCGCAGCTGCGGGAGCTGGGACGGCAGCTGCTGGACATCCACGGCCAGCACGACGGGCAGCGGCTGTTGGACCCGGCCTGTCACCTGGAATATCTGGACAGCTTCGGCCAGTGTAGTCCGCTGCTGGCGGACTATCAGGCTGCCTATCACAAGCTCACCAGCCTGAAAAAACAGATGGACAGCCTGAAGATGGACGAGGCGGAAAAGGCGCGGCGGGTGGACAATCTGACCTATCAGATTGCCGAGCTGGAGCGTGCCGAGCTGCGTCCCGGCGAAGATGAGGCGTTAGCGGAGCGGAAGAAACTGCTGCGCTCCGCCGGGAAGATCATGGGCGCGGTGGACAGCGCCTGCTACGCCCTCTTCGGCAGCGACGAGACCCAGGGGGCGTTGGATTTGGTGGAGGAAGCCGCCGACGCCATGCGCCAGGCTGGCCGCTACAGCGACGCTTTCGCCGAGCTGGCGGAGAAGCTGGAGAGCCTGCGCTACGACCTGGACGACGCCGCGGAGCGGGTGCGGGACAAGAAGGAGGAGATGGAGTTCTCCCCCTCCGAATTGGATCAGCTGGAGAGCCGGCTGGACATCATCTACCGGCTGCAAAAGAAGTACGGCAGCACGGTGGAGGAGATGCTCCAATACCTGGAACGGTGTCGGGC
>CAKTHW010000050.1 GCA_934565425.1 uncultured Oscillospiraceae bacterium | reverse complement strand
GAGCTTGGCGTGGGCGATTCCATCATGTACGTGCTCATCGGCGCCGACATCCGCCCGAACTGCGTCGATGCGCTGCAGAAGCTCGTCGGAAAGATCAAAAACGAGCTCGTCGTGGAAAAGGAAATCTACGCGTAGAGCTTTCGCGTGAACGCAGCGGCGCCCCAGGGGAGAAAAGCCAACCCCGGGGCGCCGCACTAATGCAACGAGACGAGCGGGGGCGCACCTTGTTGCATTCTCGGAGGGGAGATGCGAGGTTTTGAACAACTCGCTTATCAGCAATTACCAGACGAAGCTGCTCATCTTGGACGCAGCTGACAAGCTTGTCGAGGACACGCCGTTCGACAAGCTTTCGGTCACACAGATATGCGAGGAAGCGGGGGTTTCCCGCGCGACGTTCTACCGCTGCTTCAAAGACAAGTTCGCCATCGCCCAATGGCATGTGGAGCTCGCCTGGGCGCAAGGGGCGAACGAAATCGGCCGCACGCTTTCGTGGAAAGAGGGGTACTACATCACGGAGGCGAACATCGCAAGCCGCAACCTCTTCTATGCCGGTGTCGCGAAGTCGAACGACTACAACGCCATCGACAACTTCGCGCCGCGCCTGCGCCGCAAGACAATCACCGAAACCCTTACGCAAATGCGCAAAGTCCCTCTGACGGAGCACTTGAAGTTCCAGATCGACGCCACCGTCGAGCTCGAGGTCCATCTGTTCCCGAAATGGCATTACGGCTTTTACGACGTGTCCCTCGACGAGATGTGCGAATGGGTTGCCGACTCGATCCCTCGCGAGCTGTTCGACCTTCTGAACACGCCGCTCCACCCGCGCTCATCGCGCCCGCCCCGGCCCATTGCGGAGCCCAAGCCGCATCACATCATCTAGCGCTCCCCACAGCCCGCATTCCGCTGGAACGATCCTGGGGTTTTCGGCAGCGGCTTGCCGCAGTTCGCGCACACTTTCGCATCGGCCTCATTCTGCGTGCGGCAGAAGATGCACCAGCCAGCGGGCTTCACCTTCGCGTCGGACGAAGGTGGTCCGCACTTCCCGCAGTGTATGCAGGCGAAACAGCGCGGCATGAGGCTATCGAATCTCGTCCGCGCCAGCCGCGTCAGAGGGTGCGTCTTCATCCAATGCACCATCCGCAGGTTTCGCCACGAGCGCGCGCATGGGGTGCAAAAGTCCGATGACCGCGCACACGGCGCACATCGCAATCAGGACGGGGAACACGGCGTCGTTGCCAGCGGCCGGATTTGCCGCCACTGTTGCCGCGAACAGGTACGGCGCAATGAAGGGGCCTAGGTTCATCATGGAAGTCATGATGCCGGAAACGAACGGCACGCGGCTTTTCGGAGCGATATTGCCCGTCGCGTTCTGTGCCGCCGTGAAGAACATCGAGCCGCCGAATCCCAGGATGAACACGCCGATCGCGTAGACAATCGTGTTGTCGGCGAGCATGCAGGGGACGATGCCGATCGCCGCAAGCGCAGCGCCAATGCCGAACAGACGGGCTTTGAACACGCGCACAAGCATCGGGAAGGCAAGCCCGCACAAGATGGTGCCGATACCGCAGCAGTTGATGACGAGTGCCGCCTGACCGGAGCTTGCAAGCCCGCGAACGTCGAGGATGGTCGATGTGATGATCTGCACGGTCACGACGCAGGTCCACGTCACCAACGCAAAGAGCGCATATCCCCAGATAGCGTGAGGAATTTTCTCCTTTGCCGTCGACACGCGCTCCGCGCGCTCGCGTTCGCGGCCCTCGGCAACGACGCCCCTCGCCTCGGGCATCCACGCAATCGCGATGACCAGGGGGACAAGGCCGACAAGATACGCGAGGAAGGAATAGTTCCAGCCGATTTCGGTAAGATAGCCCGCAACCGTCGTGTAAATCAGGTTGAACAGGAACTGAATCGTGATGCCGAGCCCCAAAAGACGCGAGCGCTTCTCGCCTTCAAACAACGCGATGATAGTCGCATTTCCCACAGGGAACATCACGCCCAAGCCGATGCCCACGATAATGCGCGAAACGATGACGAGCGTGTAATCGGTAATGTTCGGCATGAGGAACGGGAAGGCGCCGCCGAGCGACATCACCAAGATGCCGAGGATAGCCATCGGCTTGAAGCCGACCTTGTGAAGAATCGCCCCCGAAAGCACGCTCACCGGCACCGACACGATACCCGTGATGCTGTTCGCGAACATGATGGTCGTGATATCGGTCCCCACGAAATGGTGCGAGAACGCGGCTATCGAAGGCGTCAGAATCGCAAATTCGCTCATCGTGCAGAAAAGCGCCAAAATACCGATTACGTTAAGGGTCGAAAGACCCTGCCCCTCTTTGGTTTTCATGCCTACTACCCCTCTTCTTAGGCTTCCTATTATGCGTGAAATCCCCCGATGACGCATCGAGTGGGGCAATCGAGCGTTCGTTGCCCCACTCGATGCGTACCGCGCAGGCGCACATGCGCTCAGGCGGTACGCGGGGAGGGAAATGCCCCGAGCCGAACACGGGGGGAGGTTGGATCGGCTCGGGGTTTGCTCATGCGAGGTGGAGAATCCCGCAGAGCGTCGGATAGCTATTCAGTCGGCGCCCAGAGAACCTGCTTAGGCTTCTTGGTGAGCTCGGCGGCCATCTCCTCGATGGTGCCGAACTTCATGCAAGCAGCGAGGCAGTTGTGCACGCACACCGGCTCACGGTTGTCGGCCAGGCGCTCGGCGCACAGGTCGCACAGATCCGTCGGAACGGGAATCTTGTTCCAGTTGAAGCTCGCACCCTGGTCGGAGGAGTCGTCCTTCTGCCAAGGGCCCTCGTCGAGCACGCGGATGCCCCACTTGCCCACCGGGAAATGGTGCTCTTCCTTGCAAGCGACCTCGCAGGACTGGCAGCCCGTGCAGTATTCGTAGTCGATAAGCAGACCGTATTGAGTCATCTTCGTTACACCAGCTTTCCAAACTTCTCGCCGAACGCCTTCATGTCGACGTCGTAGCTTTCCTTCAGGGGCGTGACGTTGCAGCACGCGCTCTTGTACGGAGCACCCAAGCCAAGCGCGTTGTTGTGGTGCTCGGGGATCAGGTCGTTGCAGTTGGACTGCCACACGCCGAACAACGAGGGCTCCGATCCGTCCTGCTCAGGGAACCACCAACCGTGATCGGCCTCCACGTGGCCTTCCTTGATGGTCGGCAGGATGCGAGCCTTGTACTTCGCCTTGCCGAACATGTTGGAGATTTCGCACCACTGCCCGTCGGAGAGACCGATCTTCTCGGCGTCCTTCGGGTTAATCTCGAGCATCGGGTTCGGATCGATCTCGCGCAGGACGGCGATCTGACGATGCTCGGAGTGGAAGGAGCTGTAGCGACGATGGCCCGTGGAGAGGATGAACGGATACTTCTTCATGATCTCCTCGTGCGAAAGGTCGCGCTCATGCCACTTGGCATCGAGCTCCTCGGGCACATAGGGGTTCGCCAGCAGGTTCAGGTCCTCGGGCTTCTTGTCCGGGATGCGCGGCGAGAGGTCGGGCTCGTAGTAATACGGCAGCGGATCCATACCGTTGTCGTTGAACTGAGAGGACCACAGCTCCACGCGACCAGTCGGGGTGAGGAAGCCGGGCTGTCCGTCGGGGCGGAGCTTGCCGGTCTCGTACTTCTTGTAGTACACCTTGCGCTTGAACTTCACGAGGCCCTTGACCTCGTCGAAGGTGTGGCGTCCCTCGAGGCGGTTCTTGTTCAGGTAGTCGTGATACTCGGCGTACTTCTCGTGCGCGAAGCAAGCCTTCGGGTCGTCCGGGAACATCTTGGCCATGCGCTCGGCGAGCAGGCAGTAGATCTCGAGGTCGGACTTCGCCTCGCCCACCGTGATCGCCTTGTTGCCGCAGCCGGTGGTGATGGAAGCCGCGCCGTAGTGGGTGCGGTTCACGCCGTCATGCTCGACCACGGTCGACAGCGGCAGGAACACGTCGCACACCGCCTGGATGGTCGGGGTGATGAAGCAGTCGGTGCCGAAGGCGAACTCGATGGAGCGCTGGAAGGCCTTGTGCCAACGCGTCGGCTCGGCGGAGTTCGTCGGCGCGAGCAGGTTGGTGTTGGCGATCCATGCCATCTTCACCGGGTAGGGCTCGTCGGTTTCCAAGGTGTCGAGGATGCAGTCCGCCTGGCAACCGGTAATCTGGTTGCAGTAGAGCGGGTACTTGTCCATGCCGATGCACTCGGCGCGCTCCTCGTCGGTCATCTGGTACCAACCCTCGGTAATGAACGAGCGAGTGTCGGTGTTGTGGGCCGACTGGCCGGCAGCAGCATCGCCGGTAAGGTCCTCGGGCATCGAGAGGTCGGCAACGATGTTGCCACCGGGAACGTCAAGGTTGCCGGTCATGCAGATCATGGCAAGCACGCACTGGCCGGCCTGCATGCCGTTGGTGTTCTGGTCGAACGCGAGGCCCCAAGCGATGGACGCGGGCTTCGCGGCAGCGTACATGCGGGTCACACGGTAGATGTCGTCGACGGGCACCTCGCAGATCTCGGCAGCCTTCTCCGGCGTCATATAGGCGACGCGCTCGGCGAACTCGTCGAAGCCGTAGCACCAGCGCTCGATGAAGTCGTGGTCGTAGAGGTCTTCCTTGATGAGGATGTTGCACATCGCCATCGCGAGCGCCGCGTCGGTACCGTTGCGCACGCGCAGCTGCACGACGGAGCGGGTAGCGAGCCAGTTCACGCGCGGGTCGATGGTCACGAGCTTCGCGCCGCGCTTCATAAGGTCGATCACCGCGTGGCCGAAGAAGCCGTCGGGGTTGGACGCCAGCGGCATCTTACCCCAGAGGATCATGAGCTCAGGCACCTGGTACTCGGGGTCGTCGTAGCCGCCCTCGAGACCGCCAGCGTAGTCGAGCTCAGGGTAGAGCGCGCCGAGAACCATCTGGGAGGACATCATACGCGGCTGGTAGCACGCGTAGCCGGACTGCGTGTAAGCCAGATTAGGCGTACGGAAGATGGAGAGCTGGAAGTCCTGGGAAAGCATGCCGTCGCGGCCGGTTCCCACGAAGATCGCCATGGTCTTGCGACCGTACTTCTCGGTGAGCTCCTTCCAGTTGTCCATGATGAGGTCGAGAGCCTCGTCCCAGCTGCAGCGCTCCCACGCGTCGGCGTTGCCGCGCTCGGACTTGTCGCGCTTCATCGGGTAGATCACGCGGCTCGGGTTGTACACGTAGTCCTTGAGCGCCAGGCATCTCGGGCAGAGGCGACCGTGAGTGATGGGGTCGTTCTCGTCACCCTCGATGTGGTCCATGCGGCCGTCCTTGTCAACGTAAATCTTAATGCCGCATCCAACGGGATGGCATCCCGGGGGGCTCCACACCGATGAACGGTAAACCGTGAAGTCGCCATCCTGGAACTTCCAGGGCTTACCCAGGTCGTTCTTGAATTCCATGATCTAACTCCTCTCGTCTTTTGCGTTAAATCACTCGAATGGTTTTCGTTATCTTTATGCCTGCTTCTTGTCGCGCGCCTTAAGCACGAGCAGAAGAGCCAAAGAACCAAGGAAGAGAACGATGCCGACAGCCGCGAGCAGGCCCGTGCATGCGCCCCAGCCAGCCGTCGCAACCACCGCGCCAACTGCGGCGAACAGGATGCCGCCAACGCACTGACCGCAGCTCATGAGGGTGGAAGACACGCTCGCAAGCTCGGGGCGCGGGGCGATTTCCGCGACCATCGTGAAGAAGATGGCCGGCACGACGCCGTTCGACAGGCCGAACACGATAAGCCACGGGGTGAGCATCGCGCCGTTGACCGTGTAGGCCAGCGCGAAGCAGATGCCGAGCACTGCCGAGCTCACGACCAAGATAGCCAGGCGACCGGAATTGCTCTTCACCGCGTTCATGACGAAGCCGATTGCGATGCCGCCGATAACGACGGCGATGTTCGCGATGTTGAGCATGCCGTTCGCGGCTGCCTGGTCCATGCCCATGGTCTGCACCATGTAGAGCGTCTCGAAGTTCATGACGCATGCCGTTCCCAGAGCAAACGCGGCGAACGCGATCATGGCAACCCAGCAGGACAAGCTCTTGAAGCCCTCGGAGACCTTCGGCTTCGGGGCGCTGGGGTCAGCCTCGTCTTCCAGATAGGAATGCTGCGGATTGCGGACGGCAACGATCCAGATGACGGTGATAATCGCCATGAGCACGACAACGAACCAGAACACGTTGTGGTAGCTCGACGGATCGGCCGTGTTGAAGAAGAATCCCGACGTACCCATGATGAACATGGAGCCGAGCGGAACCCACACGGAGAAGATGCCCATAGGCACACCGCGCTTCGACGGAGGGAACCATTCGGACACGAGAACGGGAACCACGGTGCCGATGCAGGCGTAGCCCACGCCCTCGATAAGGCGGCCGACGACCAGAAGCTCATAGGACTGTGCGAAAGCGCTGATGATCGCACCGACGAGCGCGCATCCCAAAACCATGAGCGTCGATTTCTTCGAACCGAACTTCATGATGATGGTTGCGGCAACGAACGCCAGGACGAACCCGACGTAGCCGTTCAACGACATCAGCGTGCTGAGCGCACCGGTGTCGATGCCCAGCGCCGGCAGCACGAGTGACGCCGTTGCGGGAAGTTTGTTGTTGTTGACCGAGATCAAGATGGACGCGACAATCGCGATGATCGCGACGACCCAGGCGCGGCCTGTTTGATTGATCTCGGACTTGCGAGCCTCTTCGCTCATTTTTCAACCCCTCTTTTCCTCTCGTGAGCGGTCTTTCGTCTTGCCCGCTCCGCTTACCCCTCTTGCTCGCAAGCCTTGGCGAACGCCTGTTGATTGGCTTGCGATGGTGCATGTCGGTCAGCCCTTGCCGACCGAACGACACGTACTTTAGCGACCGTTCGCCGGCAAAAAAAGACCGTTTGAGACAGGTCCGCCGCCGTGTATTTCCCGTGAGACAGATGGGGTGAGATGTCGCATCTTTTGAGGGAGGTTGCGGAGAAAATGAGAAGCCGTGCGACCTTGCATCGCGGTCGCACGGCTTCGTTTCACTGGAGGAAATATGCGGGGAAAGGGCTAGAGGCGCGCTTTTTCCCTGTTCAGCGCCCCATATCAGGCTAATCGAGCGCTTGCGGGGGCAGGGGTGCGTTGAGGCTCTTGTGCACGTTCACAAGCGCGTCGTCGGGGCGATAGAACAGCCGCAGCGCCAAGAGCGGCTGGCCAACCTGGAAGATGTTGTCGTCGATCGCCGTGCGCATGGCGTCATCGAGCGCATCGAGCAGCGAGTCAAGCGGCGCGATGGGCACGCCCTCGCCTGTCAGGATCGCGTCAACCGCCTCGCGATCGATAGGGCCCTGGCCGGTCTCCGCCATCAGCCGATGCATCTCGATGGTGCATTGGGCCAGGTAGATCGGGGCTGTCATCATCGACTTCATGTAGCATGCCACGCCGAGCGCCGTTTTCCCCGCCTTCCATTCCACGTACGCGAGCTGATAGTACGCAAGCGCGATCTCGTCGGGCTGCGTCGCGATTTCCAGGCAGCGCCTGAGCGTGCGCGAGGATGTGGACACGTCGCCCATGAGCATGTACGCGCGCGCCGTCTGGCGATACGCGGGCGTGTAGGTGGGCGCGACCTGGATGCAGCGCAGACCGAACTGCACGGCCTCCTCCGCGTGGCTGAACGACTCCTCGAGAAGGCGCACCGACTCCAGGTAGCACATGGCCAAAGACGACGGCAACAGCTCAACGCGTTTCCCCTCATCAGGATGGGGGAAGGCAAGTCCGCTGCGCCAGGGTGCGCTCCCCTGCCGCTCGCGGTTGTAGATGATGCGCGACGCATACGTGTCGAACATGCGATGGACGGCCTCGGAGTTGTCCGCAAAGCGCTTGGACTCCTCGGCCTGACGGATCGCCTCGCGCAGGATCGACGCCGCCCGATGCGGGTCGGCCTGCGCGACGACGCGCGCCTGCCCGAGCGCATTCAGGTAAGGGTCCTCTCCCATAAAGCAGCTGACCAGCGCGTTCTGGTCGTGCGCATCAACGTTGCCTTCCAGAAGGTCGGTCATAAGGCGCGTGCACGCTGCGAAAATACGCGGGTCGTCGGCTGCGTTCTGCTCCGTCTGCGCCAAGCGGATTGCCTCGGTGGTGCTCGTCGCGCGCGCGATCGCATCGGCAAGCCGCTCGCCCGCATGGCGCAGCTGAGCATCGGAGTGAATCCTTAGGTCACGAAGCGATTCAGCGCCGAATGCCTTCGCCTCGCGCGGACCGAAGGCAAGCGAGCCCACCTCGGGCAGCTCGCCGCGAATGCGCTTCGCTTCGGCATCGACGGCATCATCGAGCGAAAAGTCGGCCGCGTCAGCGCCGAAGCGCGCGCCGCATTCCGCGAACAGCGCCTCGGGGTCGCCTTCGAGCGCCTCTTGGAAACGGGCGCCCTCGCAGACGCTTCTCGTGAATTTCACCTGGTAGAGGGGATGCGCATCGCAGCTGCCGGCATCGGCGCTGCCGCCGCCGTTGCCGCCAGGCTCAACGATGACGCTGCCGTCTTCGAGCTCGACTATGACGCTGCCGCCATCGAACTCATCGCCTTCGGCGTCAAACCCGCCGTCAAACTCGCCATCTTCGCCGCCGAAACCGGCGCCAAACCCGATGTCGACGCCAGCGCCGTCGCCATGGCTTTCGCCTCCAGGCTCGCTGCCTTCGGGTTCGACCTCGCCGGCTGTTTTCAGTTCCCGCGCACAGACTGCTACCTCATCGATCGCACACCCTGCATGGAATGCGGCCGCGGCGAGCATCATGCCCACGTGCTCGGCATAGCGCAGCGCCATCCGCCCTCGCTCGGCGTCGGATTGATCGACCCAGGAACCCGCCTGAGAGGAATACATCCGCTGTGGCATAAGCTGCGCAGGCGGAACAACCACCTCGAACGCAACCTTTCCGCAGCGCACGTCGACGCGGTACTCGACCATGAAGCGAACGGGCAGCTGGAAGCGCTCGATCGATTCCCCAATCGAGCGGCGGACGTCCCATTCCCCCGCCCTGTTCGGCGCCGCAGCGTTCTCGTCTGCGGGATGCGCGGCGCAGGGAGCCTGCACAGCGACCGCCTCGAACAGCTTCGTATCGATGGCACCGCACGCATCGATTTCGGAAACATCCTGTTCAGATGCATCGCAGCATCCCGCGTCCGCACCTTCCTCGAGCTTTCGCGCAATGAGCACGAAGCGGTTGATCGCCGACTCGATAGCCCAAATTGTCGCCTCGGGAATGCCGTCGCCGCCTTCCCCGCGACCGAGGAAATACGTGTCCGAATAGCGCCGCGTCCGAACGAATCGCAGCGACGGGGCGTTCAACCCGTCGCTCTGGGCACCCGCCAGCACGCCCATCGCGTTCGCGTCGTAAAGCCAGCTCGCAAGCAGAAGCGCGAGCGACGGAGGCTGCATCGCGGGATCGAGGGCCGCAGAGCGGATGTCGTGCAGGGCGCCGAGCAGGTCCTCGAAAGGCGTTTCGGAATCGAGGCTTTCCATGATCTCGCCGAGACCGCGCGCCGGGACCCGCGCGCCGCCGAGCAGCGGGCGGAAGGTGAACGCGAAAAAGCAACGGGCGAGCGCCTCGTGATATGTGAGGTTGTCCGAATGGGAGCCGAAATCGCACCAGGAATCGAAAAGCGAGTAGCGACCGTTTTTCAGGGAGAAGCAGGCGACTTGGCGAACCCCGCGCTTGTCGCGCAGCTGAACGGTGCCGCGAATCTCCTGATCGCGCTTGAATTTCGAGTTCGGCAGAACAAGCGTGCCGAAATCCGAAGGGGACTTCCCGTCCCACGGTCGCGAGAACAGGATGTCGGGATCGCGCGCCGGGGGCGCGAAAAGCGGGCGGTCGGTCACAAACGCGCGACCGTAGCAATCAACGTAACCCCAGATGCGAAACTTATTTTCCGCGATGAACTCGACCAAGTAGATGTCGCCTGAGGAGGGAGTGATGCTCGAGTCGCGAATCCAACCGAACGACGACGTCGACGCGGGACCGTCGGGCAGGGGCATCACCGCATCGGGCAGCACCTGGGGTCGCGCCCCGAAAAGACCGACCCTGCCGTCGATGCGATACACGCCGTCCTTATCCGCCTCGCAATGCGCCATCAAACTTCCTTTCCTCTTAGGGAAAGGATAGCACTGCACAGCGCAGATGCCCCGTTTAACGAAGCGCAAGTTCGATACGGGCGACCCAGTGCACCAGCCGCGAGCGCGCCACTCGCGAGCAATAGCTCTCTATGGCAGGAATCGAACCGCTCAGCAGGCATAAAAAAGCGTGGCAGCTCGATCGAGCTGCCGCGCGGAGATAACCTAGGTGCCTTAGTGGTGATGGTTGCACGCCTGGTCGGCGGACATGATGGGCGCCTCACCAGCCGCAACGGCTCGAACGGCGTCGCCTACGATCGGGTGCTCGGCGTCGTAGTACACCGTGATACCCGCCTGGTTGAAGCCCATGAGCGGGCGCATTCCCATACCTGCAGCGACGATGGCATTGCAGCCGGCGTCGGCGAGCAGGCCCACCGGGCGCAGGCAACCGCCCTCTTCGTGCGGCGGATTCGCAATCATTGTTGCCTCTTCGGAGACCACGCCGTCCACGATGTCGACCACGGTGAAGCAGTCGCAGTGGCCGAAATGGCCGGAACGCTCAGCGTTGAGGCCAGCCGCGCCCATCGTCGGCACAGCGAGTTTGATCGAGGTAGTCATCTTGCCTTCTTTCTTCGGGACCTCCGTCCCGCTTCCCCGCATGCCGCGCAATCGACGCAACCC
>CAKTHW010000049.1 GCA_934565425.1 uncultured Oscillospiraceae bacterium | reverse complement strand
TGTAAGTTCGATTGAGCCAAATCGAAGATTTGGAATCTCACTTATCAGAGAAGCAAAAGGAAGCGAAAAGAAGCTAAAGCGCCCTGCGGGGCTTGACCTTCGCTAAGTTTTAGTTCAAGAAGTCCTTCAACTTCTTAGACCGGCTGGGATGCCGCAGCTTCCGCAGCGCTTTCGCTTCGATCTGGCGGATACGTTCTCTGGTCACGTGGAACTGCTTGCCTACCTCTTCCAGGGTACGGGTACGGCCGTCCTCGATGCCGAAGCGGAGCTTGAGCACCTGTTCCTCTCTGGGCGTCAGGGTAGACAGCACCTCCACCAGCTGTTCCTTCAGCAGAGTGAAGGAGGCGGCTTCGGAGGGCTCAGAGGCGTCCTCGTCCGGGATGAAGTCTCCCAGGTGGGAGTCTTCCTCCTCGCCGATGGGGGTCTCCAGGGAGACCGGTTCCTGGGCGATCTTCAAAATCTCACGCACTTTTTCCACGGACATGCTCATTTCCGCTGCGATCTCCTCCGGCGAGGGGTCGTGACCCAGCTCCTGGAGCAGCTGACGGGAGACGCGGATGACCTTGTTGATGGTCTCCACCATATGCACCGGGATACGGATGGTGCGTGCCTGGTCGGCGATGGCGCGAGTGATGGACTGGCGGATCCACCAGGTGGCGTAGGTGGAGAACTTGTAGCCCTTGGTGTAGTCGAACTTTTCCACGGCCTTGATGAGGCCCAGGTTGCCCTCCTGGATCAGGTCCAGGAACAGCATCCCACGCCCCACGTAGCGCTTGGCGATGGAGACCACCAGACGCAGGTTGGCCTCTGCCAGACGCTGCTTGCAATCCTGGCCGTAGCGCACCTTCCGTTTCAGCGCCTTGATGTCGTCGGGGGTCAGGTTGCGCACTGCTTCCAGGTCAGGTTCTTCGCCCTTTTCCTCTTCGTCCAGGTCGTCCTCCGGCTCCTCTTCTTCATAGGCATCCGGATTTTGCAGACGCTCCCAGGCATCCAGCATCTTCTGTGCCTCGCTGCCGTCGGACATGCCCTTGGCCAGCTTCAGCTCTTCCTCCTGTGTCAGCAGGGAGACCTTGCCGATCTCCTTCAGGTACATCCGCACCGGGTCGTCGATGCCGAAGCTCTCCGCCATGGCGTTGGGGTCTACGTCCTCCGCCTTCAGCTCCTCGATCTCCCCTTTCAGGTTGTCGATCTCCTCAGTAGCGTGCTCGTCATCTGCCTCGGGCAGCTCGTATTCAGTGACCAGGGCGATGCCCAGGTTTTCCAGGATGTCATAGAACCGATCCAGCGTGGAGCTGTCCAGCTCTACCCCGTCCAGTTCCATCATCTCGTTGGTGGTCAGCTTGCCGTTTTTCTTCCCTCGCTCAATCAGCTCATTCAGCTTCTCCGCGCCGGAGACGTTCTCCGGGATGCGATTCTTCTGTTCCTTTTCCTCTGCGGACTTGGGTGCTGCTGTTTTTTTCTTTTCACTCATTGGGGTTCCTCCCGTTTTTTTCTATTGCGAAGGAGAGAATATCTCTATCCTTTGTCATCTCACGTTTCCATTTCTGCGTTCGTATCTGCCGACTGTAGTCAGCAATGGCCTGCCTGGCCTCCCCTAACATCTGAGGCTTCTGCATCAGGCTGGCCAACAGGTTCATCTCCGCCCCGCTCAGCCCCTGGGCCATGGCGCTGAGGGTGACGCTGCCTGTGGTCTCCCACAAACGCTTGGCCTGACGGTACAGGTTGCCCAGGGCAGGCGCGGAAAAATCCTCCGGCTCCAATCCGTCGATGTCCCGGAACAGGGTGGGGTCAGCCATGACCAGGCCGATGAGCCCCTCTTCCGCCTTGGCCGAACGGACGTCCTGATAGCGGAGCTGCCGCTCCTTGGGCTGCACCTCCATGGCAGGCTGGAGGGCCTTGCGCTGCTGCTGTTTTTTCTGCTTCCAACGTCCCTTGCGGCGCTGGTTGGAGATCTCGGCCAGCATGGTGTCCCGCTCGATGCCAGCGGTCTCTGCCGCGCGGCCACCGTAGATCTCCCGCTCCACCGGACTGTCCAGTTTCGCGATCATAGCCGCCGCCTCTTGCAGGTAGGACACCCGGTCTGCCGGGTCTTCTAAGTGGAATTTGCTCCGCAGCTGCGCCAGCCGGTACTCCATCTGGTTCTCCGACCCGTCCAACAGCCGCTGGAACGCCTCTCGCCCGAATTTCCGGATGAACTCATCTGGATCCTTCGCCCCCCGCATCTGCAAGACCCGGACTTGCAGGCCGGTCTTGTCCAAAATAGGGATGGCACGCTGGGCAGCGTTCACGCCGGCGGCGTCCCCGTCGTAGGCCAGGATGACCTCCTTGGTGTAGCGGGAGATGAGGCGGGCGTGATCCTCGGTCAAAGAGGTACCGAGAGAGGCTACGGCACAGTCAAAGCCCGCTTGGTGCAAGGCGATGGTGTCCATATACCCCTCCGTCAGAATCAATCTGCCCGCCTTGGAACGCTTGGCCAGGTTCAAGGCGAACAGGTTTTTGCTTTTGTTGTAGATCGGTGTATCTGGCGAGTTCAGATACTTGGGTGTGGAGTCGTCCAGCACCCGGCCACCGAAGCCGATGACGTTCCCCCGCACGTCGATGATGGGGAACATGACCCTGCCCCGGAAGCGGTCGTAGATGGAGCCTTTCTGGCTCTCCACCGCCAATCCAGCGTCCAAAATCTCCCGTTTGGAGTACCCTTTCTCGGTCATGGCTCGGATGAGCGCATCCCAGGAGTTCAGGGCGTAACCCATGCCGAAGTTGGTGACCGTCCGGCGGGACAGGCCACGGCGCTGGAGATAGGCGACGCCCTGTTGGGCGTCCGGGTGGGACAGGTTGCTGTAGAAGTACCGGGCGGCCTCCTTGTTCAGCTGGAACAGGCGCTCCCGCCGCTTCCGGCTGTCGGCGTTCTCGTTGCTGTTGGGCACCTCCATCCCCGCCCGCTGGGCCAGGATGGACACGGCGTCCACAAACCCTACGTCCTCCATCTCCATGATGAAGTTGATGGCTCCGCCGCCCTTGTGGCAGCCGAAGCAATAGCACATCTGCTTATCCGGTGAGACGGAGAAGGAGGGGGTCTTCTCGCTGTGGAAGGGGCACAAGCCCCAATATCGGTTTCCTTTCTTGGTCAAGGTCACGTAGCTGGACACCACATCCACGATGTCCGTCCGTGCCTGTAGGTCATCTAAAAACGCCTGTGGAATTGCCACAATGTTCCTCCCTTCCACATCGTTTTCGTCTTTGGTATCACTTTACCGTCCACGCCCGTGGGATGAACAGCTCTTCAAACTTCTCCACGGCGTAGGAGTCGGTCATGCCGGCGATATAGTCGCACACCGCCCGGTCTACCCCGTCTCTGGCGCGGATGTCCTGGAAATCACTGGGCAGATCGTCCGGATTCCGCTGGTAGTAGGCGAACAGGCTGCGGATCATCTCCTGAGCCTTCCCCTCCTCCCCTTTGGCCATGGGGTTGTGGTAGACCGACTGGAACAAAAAGTCCCGCAGGTCGTTCATGTATTCGCCGATCTCCTCGCTCTGTTGGATGCGGTCTTGGTCGGCGCTGTTCTCGATCACGTCGGTGACCAGGGTGTTGATGCGCTGGGACTTGGTGTAGCCCAACGCCTGCTGTAAGTAGAGGGGGATGTCCGTGGGGTAGATGATGCCGCCCCGCATGGCGTCCTCGATGTCGTGGTTGATGTAGGCGATCCGGTCGGCGAACCACAAGATCTGTCCCTCCAGGGTCTTGGCCTTCACGCTGCCCGTGTGGCAGACGATGCCCTCCCGCACTTCGTGGGTCAGGTTCAGCCCGTCCCCTTCCAGCTCCAGCACATCCACCACCCGCAGGGACTGGACATTGTGCTGAAAGCCCTCCGGCATGATCTCGTTGAGCACCCGTTCTCCGGCGTGGCCGAAGGGGGTGTGTCCCAGGTCGTGACCCAAACCGATGGCTTCCGTCAAGTCCTCGTTCAGGTTCAGCGCGCGGGCGATGGTCCGGGCGATGCGGGTCACTTCCAAGGTGTGGGTCATCCGGGTGCGGTAGTGGTCGCCCTCCGGCTCCAGGAAGACCTGGGTCTTGTGCTTGAGACGGCGGAAGGCTTTGGAGTAGACGATGCGATCCACGTCCCGCTGGAAGCAGGTGCGCAGGGCGCAAGGTTCCTCCTGCCGTCGGCGTCCTTGACTGCTGTCGGCCAGGCAGGCACGGGGCGAGAGGAATCGTCGTTCCCTGGCTTCCGTGCGTTCTCGTCCTGTCATGGCAAGCATCCCCCCTTTTCAGCTGCTCTATATTTATTTATACGGAATTGGCGCGGAAAACCCTCTAAATTCCCGCAACTTTTTTCAAAATGTTTGTTTCACTAAACTTTCTCTGTCATTCTGCCCGCCTTTTCGGCAAAAATACACAGCAGCTCCGCTGTCGATAAAATGCAAGCATTTTATCGAGGAGAGCAGCCTGGTGCATGCACTCACTGCGTCGATAGGTTCCCCACCTGTAAAACAGGTGGGGCCTACGCTACCAAATGTGCCCCCGGCACATTTGGTTTGACGCTGCGGCACTTACCAGGCTGATAGGAGAAAAAACTGACGCGCATGTCGCCAGTTTTTTCAAATTTCATTTTTTCCGGCGTCCCGCCGGAACTCTGTGAGACTTTGCAATCGCTTTTCGTTTGAGATAGCTATACTCATATTGGGTTATGCCTCGTAGCCACGCGCCTTGATGAGTGCAATGATCTCGTCCACGATGCGCTCACAGGTCTCGGTGCTCTCTGCTTCCACCATGACCCGCACCAGCGGTTCCGTGCCGCTCTCTCGCAGGAGGATGCGGCCGGAATCTCCCAGCTCTGCCGCCGCTTTGGCCACGGCGGCTTTTACTTCCGGATCATTCTGCGCCTGGGTCTTGTCGGTGACCCGAATATTCTTCAGCACCTGGGGGTAGATCTTCACCGGCTCTGCCAGCTGGCTCAAGGTCTTTTTCCGATCCAGCACTACCTGTACCAGCTTCAGTGCTGTCAGGATGCCATCGCCGGTGTTGGCGTACTTACTGAAGATGATGTGACCGGACTGCTCGCCGCCGATGCGGTGGCCGTGATTCATCATCTCCTCGTACACGTACTTATCGCCCACAGCGGTCTGGACGTAGTTCACGCCGATCTCATCCAGCGCCTTGTACAGCCCCAGGTTGGACATGACGGTGGTGACGATGGTGTTGTTCAGCAGCTTGCCCCGCTCCTTCATATAACGGCCGTAAATATACAAAATGAGGTCGCCGTTGATGACGTTGCCCTTCTCGTCCACGGCCAGGCAGCGGTCGGCATCCCCGTCGAAGGCGAAGCCCATGTCCAAGTGGTTCTCCACCACGAACTTCTGCAACCCCTCCAAGTGGGTGGAGCCGCAGTCCCGGTTGATGTTGGCGCCGTCCGGATCCGCGTTCATCACGTGGGTCTCCGCGCCCAGGGCGTTGAAGATGCCAGGAGCGATGCGGTAGGCGCTGCCGTTGGCGCAGTCCAGGCCGATCTCCAGGCCGCGGAGGGAGTAGACCGCCTGGGAGATGAGGTAGCCCATGTAGCGGTTGCGGCCTTCGGTGTAGTCGATGGTCCGGCCAATCTGGTCCTTGGTGGCGCGAGGCAGCTCCTCCTCCGGACTGTCCAGATAGGCTTCGATCTTGTCGATGATGCTCTGCTCCATCTTCTCCCCTTTGCCGTTGAGCAGCTTGATGCCGTTGTCGTAGAAGGGGTTATGGCTGGCGGAGATCATAATGCCGCAGTCGAACCGTTCCGACCGGGCGATATAGGACACGCTGGGCGTGGTGGTCACGTGGAGCAGGTAAGCGTTGGCGCCAGAGGCGGTCACGCCGGCGGACAGGGCGTACTCCAGCATATAGCCGGAACGGCGGGTGTCCTTGCCGATGACGATCCGGCACTCCTGGCCTTCCTTCCGGAAGTACCAGCCTAAGAAGCGGCCCACCCGATAGGCGTGTTCCGGCATCAGGTTCACATTGGCTTCACCACGGAATCCATCCGTACCAAAATATTTTCCCATACTTGCGCACCTCCTGTATTCCGTGCATAAAAGTCAACTTAAATTGTATCAGATACCGCCTTCCAGCGCAATACCAATTCAAAGTTTTTTGCGCTCCTGGCGGGTCCCGCGGCCACAGCCGCAGCAACCGCCGCAGCCGTTTTTTCTCCGCTGGATCTTCCGGACGACCACAAAAATACTGTAGCCCACCAGCGCTGCGGCGATGAGGATGGTCGCGACCATAGCGCTCACCTCCCCTTTCTGTTTTCGTACAGTATATTCTATTGTACTGGATTCTTTCCCGCAACACAATACCATCTTTCGGATTTTGTGCTGGGCAGTGCGTGTTTCATGGAAGGATGCCCCCTTTTTACAGCAAAATTTCTTGTATTTCCTCGGAAAAAAATGTATCATGTTGTCATCTGAGCAAGAACCGCTCCGCAACACACCTTGACCGCAGTTGAAAGGACGGCGATATCAAATGGCAACACAAACGGAACGCTTTCTCATGCGTGAAATGACGAGCGCCGACCACCCGGCCTATTTGCAGCTCGTCGAAGCAGAAAGCGGCATACAGATCACCAACGACGCACAATTTCAGTCTATCTTTCTGTCCATTTCTTCTGAGAATACGCTCATTCTGAGTCTCCTCACTGTCCCAGACAACCACTACATCGGATACGTCGCCATCAAGCAGATCGACACCACGATCCCTGAGCTGGGCATTGCGCTCCTCCCCAACTACCAAGGACACGGGATTGGCGCGGAAGCGCTGCAGATTGCTGCAAGAGAATATGCAGCAGCGCATCCTGTGGAATACTATCTGTTGCGTGTCAAAGGCTACAACCGAGCCAGCCAGAGAACAATGGAAAAGCTGGGAGCCTATCGTTTAGAGGATGAAGGTGACCTCATGCTGGAAGAGTTGAAGCGTATGACAGCGGAAATTGGCACAGAGGAAAGCCACAAGATTTTAGAGGAATATCTGCAAACATACGATGCGGAACAGGAAAATGTCCTGCGCTATCGGTATGATATTTGATCCAGCGCATCAAAAGCGAAAAAATGCGAAAGAATCTCAAAAAGATTCTTTCGCATTTTCTGATTCCACATTCTTAGAGCAACAGCCCCACCTGGTACACCACAAAGGTCAGCACCCAAGCGGTGGCCATCTGGAACAGGATGGTCAGGCCTGTCCACTTCCAGCTTCTGGACTCCTTGTGGATGGTGGCCAGGGTGGCGATGCAGGGGACGTAGAGCAGGCAGAAGATCATGAGGCAGTAGGCGTTCAGTGCGCCAAAGCCCATGCCCTGGAGTACGCCGCTGAGGGCGTGCATCCCCTGGGTGGAGTTGATGTTATTGATGCCGAACAGGACGGCGGTACTGGAGACCACCACCTCTTTGGCGGAGATGCCGGCGATCAAGGCCACGGCGATCTGCCAGAAGCCCAGGCCGATGGGGGCGAAGAAGGGCACGAGCCACTTGCCCAGCAGGGCGCCGTAGCTCTGGCTCATCTCGGTGGTGTAGCCGCCTGCGCCGAAGTTCAGGATGAGCCACATGATGATGGACGCCACAAAGATGGTGGTACCCGCCTTGGTCAGGTAGTCCTTCACCTTCTCCCACACGTAGATGGCCACGGTGCGGGCGCTGGGTGCCTTGTACTCAGGCAGCTCGATGAGCAGGTCGTTGGGCTCGTGGTGTTTATCGCCCATGTGCAGCACCAGCATGACCAGCAGCGCCACCACGATACCGATGAGGTAGAGGGAGTAGGCTACGAACATCTTGTACTTGCCAAAAAAAATGCTGGCAAAGAGCACATAGATGGGCAGCCGAGCGCTACAGGACATGAACGGGGTGACCAGCATGGTCTTATACCGGTCTCTGGGGTTTTCCAACACACGGGAGGCCATAATGGCCGGAACACTGCACCCGAATCCCAGCACCATAGGCAAGAACGCCCGTCCGGACAGCCCCAATTTTCCCATGATGCCATCCATCACATAGGCCACACGAGCCATATAACCGCTGTCCTCCAACAGCGCCAGCGCCAGAAAGAGGACAAAGATATTAGGCAAAAAGGTCAGAATCCCGCCCACACCAGCGATGACGCCATCTACCACTAGGGCAACGACCACATCGGATACGTGCATCAAGTGCAGCAGGTGAGTGGTTCCGTTAGACAGCCCCGTCAACAGGACTTGGAACCCGTCGCTGAGCCGGTCGCCCAGGAAAAACGTCAGGAAGAACACAAAGGCCATGATGCACAAGAAAATAGGCAGGCCAAACCAACGGTGGGTCAAGATGCGATCCACCCGATCGGTCATCTCCTCCTTCTCCTCGTGCCGGAAAAGGACTTCATGGATCATTTCTTCGATAAAGGCGTATTTTTCGTTGATGATCTCCGTCTCATAGCTGCGATCCAAAATGTCTGCGCAGTCCAAAGGATACTTTTTTATCACTTCGGTATCCTGCTCCAACAGTTTGATGGCAACCCAACGGGTATTTTGAATGTCAGGGTAACGCTTGTCCAGCCGTTCGCTGAGCATGTCGATCTTATGCTCCAGCAGCTCGCTGTACACCATGGCGTACTGGTCGTGCTTGTCCTCCAAGCCATGGTCGCCATGGTTGTGGATGAGCTTGTCCGGCTTCACGCTCTGGGCGTGGTGGGCTGCTGTGTGCATGAGGGTTTGCAGGCCGGTACGGCTGCGGCCGGAGACGGGAATGGTGGGCACGCCCAACATTTCCGGCAGGCGGTGCAGGTCGATCTCCATCCCCCGTTTATGGACGATGTCCATCATATTCAGCGCCACCACCACCGGTTTGCCGATCTCCAGCAGCTGCAAGGTCAAATACAGGCTGCGCTCCAAGGACGATGCGTCCACCACGTTGATGATCATGTCCACCTCGTCCCCCATGACAAACTGGCGGGACACCTGCTCCTCCATGGTGTAAGAGGTCAGGCTGTAGGTGCCGGGCAGGTCCACCAAGCGCAGATTCATATCGTGGTCCCGAATGGCACCTTCCACTCGTTCCACGGTGACGCCTGGCCAGTTGGCCACCTTCAGGTTGGCACCGGTGTAGGCGTTGAACAGGGTCGTTTTCCCGCAGTTGGGGTTCCCCATAAATGCAATGGTAATATCCTGTGCCATGTCAATCCCCCCTTATATGGATATGGGAGGAAATGCCCTGGCCGATGGCAAAGCGCGTGCCACGCACTTTGACGATCATAGCTCCCCTCGGTTTGACGCGCATCACTTCCACCTCCGTCTCCTGGACCATCCCAAGCGCCTCTAACCGCTTGGCCACCTTCGGCGGCAGGTCCAGGGCTTCCACACGGTAGGTCTCGTTGGCGCGCCCGAAATTTAGTGTCATCCTCTCACTCCTCAATATTCCACTATCTCTAAACAAATGAAAGGAAAACGGCATAGCCACGAGGGCTATGCCGTTTTAGTTCGGTGATTCAAACTGCCTGCAAAGCAGACAATTTATGAATGATGTAACGCAGTCAGATTACTTGTTCTGCAGATACTTATCGATGGCAGCAGCAGCCTTCTTGCCGGCGCCCATTGCCAGGATAACGGTAGCAGCACCAGTGACAGCGTCGCCGCCAGCGAAGACGCCTTCGCGGGTGGTGGTGACTTCGTCCTCACCGACCAGCAGGCAACCCTTGCGGTTTGCTTCCAGACCAGGAGTGGTGGAGCGGATCAGGGGGTTGGGGCTGGTGCCCAGGGACATGATGACGGTGTCAACAGGCAGGTCGAATTCGCTGCCGGGGACAGCCTTGGGGGAACGACGGCCAGAAGCGTCGGGTTCGCCCAGTTCCATCTTGATGCAACGGATTGCGCCGACATGACCGGGGTTCTTTTCGTCTTCGATGACTGCAACGGGGTTGCACAGAGTCTTGAATTCGATTTCTTCCTCGATTGCGTGTTCGACTTCTTCCTTACGAGCAGGCAGTTCTTCCATGCCACGACGATAGACGACATAGACATGCTCAGCACCCAGACGCTTTGCCCAACGGCTGGCGTCCATTGCCACGTTACCGCCGCCAACGATAGCGACAGCGTTGCCCTTAGTAATAGGAGTATCGTATTCGGGATCGTAAGCCTTCATCAGGTTCAGACGGGTCAGGTATTCGTTAGCGGAGTAAACGCCATCCAGACCTTCGCCGGGGATCTTCATGAACATGGGCAGGCCAGCGCCGGTGCCCACGAATACTGCGTCAAAGCCGTATTCATCGAACAGTTCGTCGATGGAGATGGTCTTGCCGATCAGGATGTCGGTCATGACGGTAACGCCCAGCTTCTTCAGCTTTTCGACTTCGCCAGCCACGATTGCCTTGGGCAGACGGAATTCGGGGATACCATAAACCAGAACGCCACCAGCGACATGGAATGCCTCGAAAACGGTGACTTCATAACCCAGCTTTGCCAGGTCAGCAGCACAGGTCAGGCTGGAGGGGCCAGAACCGGCGACAGCGACCTTCTTGCCGTTGGAAGCGGGCTTTTCGATCTTGTCTTCCACGTTTTCACGATGCCAGTCGGCAACGAAACGTTCCAGACGACCGATGCCCACGGGCTCGGTCTTGATGCCACGGACGCACTTGCTTTCGCACTGGTTCTCCTGAGGACAGACACGACCGGAGATTGCGGGCAGAGCGTTGGTGGAGGAGATAACCTGGTAAGCACCTTCAAAATCGCCTTCCACGATCTTAGCGATGAAGTCGGGGATCTTGACGTTAACGGGGCAGCCAGATACGCAGGGCATATGCTTGCAGTTCAGGCAGCGGGCAGCTTCGTCCTGTGCCATTTCTACAGTATAACCAGTAGCAACTTCCAGGTAGTTCTTGTTACGAACGTGGGGATCCTGAGAAGGCATCGGGTTCTTTTTCGGGCTCATATTCGGCATAATAATGCGTCTCCTTTCTTCCTTACTTAATCAGGTCTTTGCCGAGCTTTTCAAAGCGGCAAGCGTGGTCTTTCTTTTCTTCTTCTT